>NZ_JBFULV010000089.1:0-24179 GCF_054049715.1 Rhizobacter sp. P5_C2
ATCGTCGCGGCCGTACAGCCAGGCGAGCGCGCGGTCCATCGCGGCCGCGTTGCCGCCGGCCGCGCCGAGGCTCGCGTCGGCGGCCTCGCCGAGCAGCAGGCGCCAGCGCTCGGCGGCGTCGAGGTCGGGCAGCGGCTTGGTCATGGCCTCATCACCGCGTCAGGCCGATCTGCTGCGCCCACGCCATCGCCTGCGCTTCGACGCGCCGCGCATCGAGCAGCGCCTCGGTGCCGTCGTGCAGCTTCAGCAGTCGTTGCCGCTGGTTCGCGTCCAGCCCGAGCAGCCGCGCGACGTGCGCGGCCAGCGCGCCGCGCTCACGTGGCGGGAACCAGCCCAGTGCCGAGCGCAGCGCCGGCAGCGCGACCAGGAAGTCCTCGACGCCCATGCCGTCGAGCGCCGCATGGATCGCACGCACGATGCCGTCGCTCTCGTTCGCCAGTGCGCGCGCGCAGGAGAACAGGCCGTACAGGAAATCGCCGAGTGCGTCGCGCGGCGGCATCGCGCGGGTGATCGCGATCACCTCGTCGCGCGCGGCTTGTGCATCGGCGGCCAGCGCGTCGTGCTGGAACGCGACGCCGAGTGCCGCGCCACGCAGCGCCGGCGGCTTGGTGGCGGCGCGCGCGAGGCGGGCCATCGTCTGCCGCACGAAGCCGCCGTCGAGCGCGGGCAGGTGCAGGCGCAGCAGCGTGTCGAACACCGCGGCCGCACGCACGTCGGCCTCGAGCAACTGCGGGCTGCCGGCGCCGTCGCGGCCTTCGAGCAGCCACAGCAACTGGCCGGCCATCAGCGCCAGCGTGTCTTCGAGCAGCTCGCGCGGGTCGTCGCCCCAGAAGCCGGCCTCGACGATCGCGGCCAGCGACTGCGCGGCCCGCGCGAGCGCGCCGTGGTCGTGGCTGCTGCCGATGCCTTGGCGCAGCTGCTGCGCGAGTTCGCGGCCCATGTCGAGCAGCCCGGCGCGGATCGCCTGCATCAGGCATTGCGCCAGCACCGCGGCATCGCCCTGCGCATCGGCCACCTGGCGCAGCAGCGCCTGGCGGGCCGCGGCTTCGAGCGTGGCGCCGTGCACCGCGGCCTCGATCAGGTCGGGGTACCAGCGCTCGGTCTGCTGCAGTCGCCAGTGCTCCTCGAAGTTCAGCTCGCGCGCGAGGCCGCGTGCGGCGCGGGGCGCCTTGGTCTCGACGAGTTGCACGCCGCTGATCTTCAGGCAGCGCAGTTGCCACAGCAGCTGGGCGCGCACGGTGTCGTCGGCGCGGCGGCGGTCGAGCACGCGCTGGTGGGCCGTGCGCTCGATCGGCAGGTCGAGGGCGGCCAGGCGCTCTCGCACGTCGCGCAGCAGCGGCGGCAGCGGCGTGTCGCCATGCAGGCGGCCGGCACCGTCGCCGGTCAGCGCGAGCAGCGCCTCGCGCAGAACAGGGTGGTGGTGCGTGCCGAGGCGGCGGTCGTTGCTCCACGGCGCCGGCACGTCCAGCGCCTCCTTGACGACGGCCGATTGCAGCGCGTCGAGCAGGTCCACGCGCAGCGGTACCGCGTGCCCGCGCAGCGCGGCCAAGGCGGCGGCGCTGCGCTCGAAGGCCAGCAGGTCGGCGGTCGACAGCGGCACCTGCGCACGGCGCAGCCGTGCCACCATCGTCGCGACCGCACGGTCGCCGGCCGGGCGCAGGCCGTGCTGCCACAGCCACTGGTAGTACATCGGCGAGGGCAGCCCCGCGGCATAGCCGCCGAGCGCATCGACCTGGCGGAACTCGAACGGCACCAGGTAGCAACCGGCGGCGCGTTCGTCGGCCGGCTGCGGCACGTCGGGTTCGCCAGTCACGGCGCGCACCTCCCGTTCGCGTCCCTCCCGTTCGCCCTGAGCAGGGACTGAGCCTGTCGAAGGCCCGTCCGTCGAAGGGTTGTTCCCGGAGCGCGCGAGGCCTTCGACAGGCTCAGTCCCACCCTTCGACAAGCTCAGGGCGAACGGTTTTTCTAAGGCGGACGGTGTTTTCAGGGCGAACGGTGCTTCCTTGCGTTCCAGCGCCGGCTTGTGCCAGCCGCCGCACACCACCAGCACGCGCTCGAAGTTGGCCGCCGCCCACGCGATCCACTGCGCCATGTGGGCTTCGCGCGCCTGGTCCTGCGGCGTGCCGGCCTCGTCGCCGCGCAGCTCGGCGAAGTACAGGTCGAGCCGCCGGGCCAGCTCATCGGGCGCGGTGTCAGCGGGCAGCGATTCGAACAGGTGATCCCACAGCGCGTCGTCGCTGTCGCAGCCGAAGCGGCGGCACAGGTGATCGACCACCTGCCCGTAGCGCGAGCGGGCGTTCCACTGCCCGGCGGTGCGGCGCTGCGCATCGGACAGCGCGCGGTAGCGCCAGTGCGGCAGGTCCATGAAGCGCAGCGCCGCACCGATGTCGCGGCCCGCGCGCAGCGCGACCCACTCCGGCGAATGGTCGAGCAGCGGGAACCAGCACTGCGCCGCCTGCCCGTCCTCGTTCGCGTAGCTGTACAGCGCCAGCGGCAACTGGTGATCGAGCAGCAGCTCGCCGATGCGCGGGTTGAAATCGCTCGGGCCTTCGATCAGCACCGCCTGCGGCCGCTGGTGCGCGATCGCGTGCGCCACCAGCCGCGCACAGGCGGGGCTGTGGTGGCGCACGCCGATCACGCGAACCTGGCCCGTCGGCACCTCAGGCGCCCCTCATTCCGGCAGCAGGTGCCGCGCCGCGTGGAAGGCCTGCCAGTGCTCGCCCTTGCGGCGGCTGGCACGCTGTTCGATGTAGCGGCGGATCTTCTTCAGGTCGTCGGCGTTGTCCTTCGCGGCGGCACCGGCCAGCGCCTCGACGATGTCGGCCGGCCGGCCGGCGTCGCCGCGCAGGTAGTGGCCGCGCAGCGCCACCGCATGCGCGACGCTCACCGCCTCGGCGGTGCTGACCACGGTCGACAGCCGCTCGCCGGCGTTGCCATCCTTGTCGAGCCCGGTGCGCAGCTCGCGGAAGGTGGTGACCAGCACCTCCAGCACGTCGTCCGACGGTTGCACCGCGATCTGGTCCTGCGCCAGCAGCCGCGCCAGCTCGGAGCGCACCAGCGCGAGCTCCTCGTCGTAGTCGGCGATCGGGAACACCGTCTCGAACGCGAAGCGCCGCTTCAGCGCGGCCGACATCTCGTTGACGCCGCGGTCGCGCGTGTTGGCGGTGGCGATCAGGTTGAAGCCGGGCGCGGCGAACACCGCGTTGTCGTCGGGCAGCTCGGGCACCATCAGCAGCCGCTCGGAGAGGATCGACAGCAGCCCGTCCTGCACCTCCGGCGGGCAGCGCGTGATCTCCTCGAAGCGCACGATGCGGCCGTCGCGCAGCGCGCGGTACAGCGGCGAGGGCACCAGCGCACGCGGGCTGGGGCCGTCGTTCAGCAGCAGCGCGTAGTTCCAGCCGTACTTGATCTGGTCTTCGGTGGTGGCGGCGCTGCCCTGGATGGTCAGCGTGCTGGTGCCGCTGATGGCGGCCGCCAGCAGCTCCGACAGCAGGCTCTTCGCGGTGCCCGGCTCGCCGACCAGCAGCAGCGCGCGGTTCGACGCCAGCGTGACCATCGCGCGCTCGAGCAGGCTGGGCGCGCAGACGATCTTGCGGCGGATGCCGGGCGCGCCGCCGATGAAGCGCATTACCGCCTTCATCGACAGCCGCCAGCCGGGCGGCACCGGGCCGCTGTCGTGCTTCGCGAGCTGGGCCAGCTCGTCGGCGTAGAGCAGCTCGGCGGGCGGGCGCTGGCTCTTGAGGGCGGTGGTGCGGTCGGTCATGGCGTGGGCTGGGAAAGGGCGGGGTTCAGCAGGTCGATGTCGCGCAGCATCTCGCTGGCGGACACCGGGTCGAGTGCGTCGAACGATAGCGCGTCGACGCTGCCTTCGGCCGAGCGGCGCGCGAGCGTGACCCACTCGAGCGACTGGCGGGGCTCCATCACGCCGCCGGCCACGAAGATGCCGGGGCTGAAGCGCAGCGTCACGCGCAGGCCATCGGGCGCGTCGCGCGCGTACTCGCGGATCATGCCGCCGTCCTCCGCGCCGCCGCGCTCCCAGCCCTTCTGGTCCAGGCCGATCACGGCGCCGGTCGCGACATCGCGGTTCTCGAAGCGCTTGATGGTGCTCTGCTGCTTCTCCTGCGGCGTCAGCGCGTAGGTCTCGCGCTGCAGCTGCTTGAACGGCTGCAGGATCTCGTAGTCGCCGAACAGCTGGCCCAGCTGCGCCTTCACCGGCGGGTCGAGTTCGAGCACATGCGGAATGCCGATCAGCGCGGCCTCGGGCAGCGCGAGCTGCTCGTCCGCCGCATCGGCGAGCGTCCAGTCTTCGGCCACGCGGAAGGGCTTCCGCAGCGTGCCGCCGTCGTAGGTGGCCCAGGCCAGGCGCGTGGCGAGGTGGCGCATCAGCGGATGCGTGAGAAAGAAGCGGCGGAACTCGGGCAGCGGCCAGCGCCGGCCGTTGCGCATCGCGCGTTCCAGCCGCGTGATCTCCAGGCTGGCGATGGCGCGCACGTCCTTCTTCAGCTGCTTGAAGCGCTCGGCCGCCGGGCCGGCGAGTGCGGCGTCGTCGGCCTTCAGCGGCTTCGGCAGGTCTTTCAGGCGCAGGCCGCGGGCATCGCGCACGACGGGCTTCAGGCTTTCGTCGAAGCTGAGCGAGAACCGGCGCGGGCCGAAATCGAAGACCGCCGCATCCGGTTCGTCGAGGCCGAGCGTCGGCGCGAGCCGGTCGCCGAGTTCATCGAGCGTGAGCCCGCGCGCATCGGCCACCGCTGCGATCATGCCGGCGGCGCGCATCTGTACGCGCTTGTGCCGGCCCTTGGTGGCCTGGGTGTTCAGCAGCATCAGCGCCACGTCGGTGCCGATGGCGGCCAGCAGGTCGAGTGCGGATTCGGCGCGGCCGCGGGTGCCGGGCGCGCCGGCCCAGTCGTTGATGCGCGGGATCAGGCGGCGGGCCGTCTCGTCGTTGCCCAGCAGGCCCAGCGTGCGGAAGGCCCAGCTGTCCTTCGACGGCGCGCCAGTGGCGATCCACGCCTCGCACAGGTCCCAGGCGAACTCGGCGAGGCTGGCCGGCGTGCACGCGGCCTGCACGAGCGCGACGCCGGGGTAGGGCGCATCGGGCTGGCCGATCATCAGCATGCGCACCAGGTGCCCGGTGGTGGCAACGCTGAGCGCGCCGCCGGCCTGCAGGTGCGGGCGGCGCATCGTGGCCAGGTCGAGGAAGCCTGGCAGCGGTGGCATCTCACCTGGCAGCACGTCCAGCGGGTCGGTGGACAGCAGCGCGGCGACGGCCTGGGTCATCGGCTCGCCATAGGCCGCGGCGGCTTCCAGCAGCCTGCCGCGCCCGCCCTCTTGCTCCGCCATCCAGCGCAAGGTGTGGCGCGCATCGTCGCGCTCCGGACTGTGCTGCGCCGCGAACGCCGCGGGCAGCGCGCGGAACATCACGGTACGCGGGAATTTGGTGATCCAGTCGATCGCGCCGGCGCGGTGCATGCGCGATTGCCGCAGCAGCTTCGCCATGCGCGGCACCAGCAGCGGCGTGTCCATCAGCAGCGCGATGTCTGGCCTCTTGCCGAGGTGCGTGGTCAGCACCGCCACCATGCCGGGGATCGCTGCCACGCCGAAGCGGACGAGCACCTGTTCGGCGTCGAGGCTCCAGGGGCTGAACTTCCAGTGTTCGGGCGGCAGGCTGTTCCACTGCGCAAGGTCTTCGACCTGATCCTGGGCCTGCATGGCCCGCACGCGCTCCCGCAGGTCCGCAGGCCATGCCAGCGCGTCGGGCGTCACGATGGCGGGCACGTCCAGCATCGGCAGCTGCCCCGGCCGATCGGCGCGCAGCCACGGCGGGTCACGCAGGATCGGCGGCAAGGCCGCATCGTGCGCCTCCACCGGATTCAGCGCCGCCACCGCGGCCTCGAAGCGGCTGCGCAGCGCGGGCTCCAGCGCATCGAGCGCGGCCGGCAAGGCCTCCGGCCACTCGTGTGCCAGCCGCAAGGCCCAGGTCTCGGCGGCCCGGCTGCGCCCGGCCATCGCATGGCGGATCACCGTCAGCAGCACGGCCACCGGATGGGTCTTCGCCAGCTTCTCCAGCGTGTCGCGCACTTTCTTGTGCTCCGACTGCACCACCAGCAGCGGCAGCAGGCCGGGCACCCGCATCTGGGCCGCGAGCTTGAGGGCCTGCGTCGCGAGCTTCGGGTCACGCGACGTGAGGCGCGTGCGGATGAACCACGCCAGCACCTCCAGCGCCGCCTCGCCGTGCAGCTTCAACTGCAGCAGCAAGCCCTTCGTCAATGAGGCGTGGTCGAGCCAGGGGTGCGCCGCGCAATACGCCAGAAAGTCGGCCGGCTGCATCGCAGACCGCACCAGCACCGCATGCCCCCAAGGCTCCTTGCCGTGGGCGGCCAGCCACTCGGCCGTCCAGTCGGCGAGGTGCGGGAAGACGAAGGCGCAGGCACGGGCGGTCGGCGACGAACTCGTCCTGCCGCGCTGTGCCACCGCGAGCGTGGCTTCGTACGCGGCCTCGTCGGCACAGGCGACCGCGTCGCGCAGCGGCTCGAACCGTGCGAACCAATCCGCGTAGGCCTGGGGCAGCGGGCCCACCAGCGCGGCTTCCAGCGCGACGGCCGCACTCTCCTGGACTGACGGTGCGGCCGACGGCAGGTGAACGCCGCGCATCACCGGCAGCAGCTCCAGCCACTCCGGCGTCCACTGGAAGCCGCCGGTGGGCCAGACCAGGCCGAGGGGCGCCTTCTTCATGGCAGCGGCGCCAACAGGTCTGCGTCGCGCAGCACCTCGCTCGCGACGATCGGGTCGAGCCGCTCGAACTTCACATGGCCCTGCTGGGCCCAGGTGCCGGATTCGCGCAGCACGATCTTCGGGATGCGCTGCTTCGGTTCGTAGCTCAGGTCGCCGATCACGGTGCCGGGGTCGAGTTCGAGCTCCACCTCCAGCCCGCCGCCCACGCGCTTCGTGAACCAGCCGACCCAGCCGCCGTCCTGCGCGTCGCCGCGCTCCCAGCCGCGGTTGACCAGGCCCATCACGCTGCCGGTGGCCACCGTCTTGTGCACGAAGCGCGTCAGCTCGGTGGCCTGCAGCTCCTCCGGCGTGAGCCGGTAGGTCTCGCGGCCGAGCTGCTTGAAGGGCTGCAGGATCTCGTAGTCGGCGAACACCTGGCCGAACGCGGCCTGCATCGCCGCCGGCATCTCCAGCACGTGGACGATGCCGACCTTCGCGTCGTCGGGCAGCGTGGTCTGCACGTCGTCGCCGTCGGCGAGCGTCCAGTCCTCGGCGACGCGGAAGGCGCTCGCGAGCGCGCCGGGCGTGTCGTCCTCGCCTTCATACACGCCCCACACCACGCGTGCGGCCAAATGGCGCATCAGCGGGTGTTCGAGGAAGAACAGCTTGAAATCGGCGGCCGCCCAGCGCCGGCGCTCGACCATGCTCATCTCCAGCCGCGTCACCTGCAGGCTGGCGATCGCCTTGGCATCCTTCTTCAGCTGCTTGAAGCGGTCGGTGGCGGCCTCGGCCAGCGCGGCGTCGTCGCTCTTGATCGGCTTCGGCAGGTCTTTCAGGCGCACGCCCTGCGCATCCTTCACGAAGGGCTTCAGCGTTTCGTCGAAGCCGACGAAGAAGCGGCGCGGCCCGAAATCGAGTTCCAGCGCGCCGTGCTCGTCGAGGCCCAGGTCGGGCACCAGGCGGTCGGCCAGCTCGGCGGCGGTGAAGCCGCGCGCCTCGGCCACCGTGGCGATCTTCTCCTTCGCGCGGTCTTGCAAGGCCTTGAACTTCACCTTGCCGGCGATGCCGTTCAGGTGCATCAAGGCCACGTCGCTGCCGATCGCGGCGAGCAGATCCAGCCCGGTGACCGCGCGCTGGTGCGCCGATTCGCCGGGCCATTCGCGGATGCGCGGCGCGAGCCGGCGCGCGGTCTCGTCGTTGCCCAGCAGGCCGAGCGCGGCGAAGGCCCAGCCGTCCTTGCTCGGTGCGCCCGCGGCGATCCAGGCCTCGAACAGGTCCCACGCGAACTCGGCCAGCGAGCCTGGCGTGCAGAGCTCCTTGACGATCGCGAGGCCGGGGTAGGGCGCTTCGAGCTTGCTGATCGCGAGCATCGAACCGACGTGCTCGATCGCGGTGGTCGGCAGGGCTTCGCCGCTGTCGCGCAGCAGCGGGCGGCGCAGGGCCGGTGCGACGAAGAACACCGGCAGCTTGGGCATGCGCGCCGGCAGCACCAGCAGCGGGTCGGCGTCGAGCAGGGCTTGCAGCGCGTTCTGCATCGGCGTGCCGGACGACTCGGCAATTTCGCGGGTCCGCGCCTCGAAGCCGTTGGCCACCAGCCAGCGCAGGCCGAACTGCGCGTTCTCGCGCAGCGTGCGGTCGCGGCCGAAGGCGAGCGGCAGGGCTTGCGCCAGCGCGGTGTCGACGTGCGCGCGCAGCCAGGCCATCGCAGGCGCCTTCGCCTTCTTCAGGTTGCGCAGCGCATGCAGCGCGATCGGCACCAGCTGCGCGCTGTCGACATCGATTGCGATCGGCAGCCCGGATTCCGGGTACGACTGCACGTAGCCGACGAAGCCCGGCACCGCGGCCTCGCCGTGGCGCGCGAGGATGGCGCGGATCGGTGCGCTGTTGTCGCTGAACGAATACCAGTACTTCGACGGGTAGCTGCTCCACAGCGCGAGCGCGGCGGCGTCGGGGAACAGCAGCACGACCTCGGGCGTCTGGCCGTAGAAGTAGTTCTTCGTGATCTTGAAGTCGTCGGGCAGCAGCGGCTGGCCGGCCATCACGCGTGCCTGGCCTTCGGGCGTGACCTGCATCTCGGTCAGCGCATACGCGGTCGGGTTCGGCGACTGCTTGCTGCGCCACGGGTTGACCTGGTGGGCTGCATGGCGCGTGCGTTCGGCGGCGGTCCACACGAGGCGGTCGGGCGTGGCGCGGGCGGTGATGTCGAGCGTCGGCAAGTCTTCCGCGCGAGCCTTGCGCAACCACGGCGGCTCGCGCAGCAGCGGCGGCAATTGCTCGGGCGAGGCCTCGGCGCTTTGCAGTGCATCGAGCAGCGCCTGGAAGCGCTCGCGCTCGCCGGCACCGAGCGTGGGCAGGGCCTGCGCCAGCGCGGCGGGTTCGCGCAATGCGAGCCGCACGGCCCAGCCTTCGGCCAGCCGCGAGCGCGTGGCGAGCGCATGGCCGATCACGCACTGCAGCGTGGCGGCCGGGTAGCGCTCGGACAGCTTGTCGAGCGCGGCGCGCGCGTCCTTGCGCTCGATCAGCTCGGTCAGCAGCGGGATGCTCTGCGGCACGCGCATGCGCAGCACCAGCGCGGTGAACTTCTCGCTGTTGTCGCGGTCGTCGGCGCGGCGCAGCAGGTCGGCGAGCAGCTCGAAGGCGTCGGCACCGTGCAGGTGGATCTGCAGCGCGAGCGCGCCTTCCATCAGGTAGTAGTACGGCGAGGCGGCCTTCAGGTAGCCCCGCATGGCCTCGGCCGGAACGACACAGTCGCGCAGGTAGAGCTGGTCGTCCGCGGCGTCGTCGGCCATGCTGGCGAGGGCCCAGTCGCTGCGGTGCGGGCACAGCACGGCGCGCAGCAGGCGGTCGAGCGGCGTCGCGCCGGCCTGGCGATCGAGCGTGGCGACGGCGGCGTCGTGCTCGGCGTCGCCGGCGGCGGCAATCGCGGTGCGCAGCGCCTCGAACTGCGAGCTGATCACGCGGCTCAGCGTGAACTGGTGCGGCTGCGCGCCGCGCGCGAGATCGAGCGCGGTCTCGATCATGAACGGCAGGCCGTGCAGCGCGATCCCCACCTGCGTGGCCCAGGCGAGGCCGTGGGTGCCGTAGTGGTCGCCCTGGTGCAGGACGTTGCCGTGCAGGCACTGCGCGCACAGCTCCAGCCAGAAGTCGGGATCGGCCTGCTTCAGCCGATCGGGCTGCGTCATCTCGGTGAAGCTGGTGGCGTTCCACTGCGACCAGGCCCGTTTCAGCTGCGAAGCCAGCGCGGTGAACTCCTGCGCGCGGTGGCTGTACTGCACGTCGCGGACGGTGACGGGCGTCGCAAGCAGGCTGCGGCCATCGACGGGCGTGGGGGCATGGATGCCGCGGACCACCGGCAGCGCCTTGCGCAGGGCATCGTTCCAGTCGAAGCCGCCGTGGGGCCAGTCGATCGGCGCGGCGTCGGTGGCGGGTGTCGCGGCGGGAGGGGAAGGCGCCTTGGGTGGCGGTGGCAGTGTCGGCGTCGCTGTCGGTGTCGAGGGGATTGCCGCCTTCGGCGCTGCAGGCGCCGCAGCCGGCGCAGCGACCGCCGCCAGCGTCGCGCCGGCGGCCACGCCGGTCTCGCGGTAGCCCTTGCCGGTCTTTTCCTTCACCAGCGCGTCATGCTCGGCCTGCGCGGCCGCAGCGCTCGCGAACGACTTGGTCTTGGCCTGGCCGTTGGTGCCGATGCGGCCGAAGCGCACCGTCACGTCGGCTTCGGCCACGACCACCTCCCAGAATTTGTTCGATGTTCCCTCGACCAGCTCGAATCGGCGCATGCCCCGCGTCCTTCCTGTCTGCTGCGTACAGCAACGGACTATATCGGGGCGCTACCTCACCGCGAGCGCGTAACGCAGCTCGGATTTCGCGACGTTGTAGACGCCGAAGTCGCAGCTGTAGATGGTCCAGGCTTCGCTCATGTCCGCCGCGCTGGTGGTCGAGGTCCAGTAGTAGTCCGAGACGATGAAGTTGTCGAACACCGCGGGGCCGGTGACCGCCGTGCCGGCCTGGTACTGGCCGTTCAGGTACGAGGCCTGCGGGAAGGTCGGCGCGCGGTCCGACAGGCTCAGCATTTCGGCGCGGTTGGGCAGGCGCCACTGTCCGGCGGTCGATCCGTCGGCGAGACCGCATTGGCCGTTCGCGAGCGCGTTCACCGCCGCCAGCGCGCCCGACCAGGGCTGCTGGATGCAATCGGCCTTCTTCAGCCAGGTCAGGCCCGTCACCGTGTCGGCCAGCGTGCCGTCGCCGTTGTCGATGAAGCGCGGCGAGGTGAGGGCCACGCCGGTCTGCAGCGCGGCATCGTCGGCGCTGCCGAACGAGCCGCCGCCGATGCCGGCGTACACGCCGGTGGCCAGCAGCTGCACCGCGCCGGCTGTGCCCGAGCGCACCGCCCACAGCGAATTCGCCGAGCTGGCCTTCACGTTGCTCATGCCGCCATCGGCCGCATTCGCGCCGTTGATCCAGCGCCCGTCGCTGAAGCGGATGGCCATTGCGCTGCTCGTCAGTGCCATGTAGGTGGTCGAGCTCCAGTAGGCATTGGCGAGGGCGATGCCGGTGAACGGGTGGCCGCTCGCCACCGCCGGGCCAGCCTGCGACACGTCGACCAGGCTCTCCAGCTCGTTCGCGTTCGGCATGCGCCATTGCCCTGCGGCCGAGCCGTCGCTCAGGCCGCAGGCGCCGCTGGCCAGTTGCGCGGCGGTGGCGAGCGCCGTCGGCCAGTCGGTCGCGTTGAAGCAGCCGGCGTTCCTGAGCCACACCAGTCCGGTCAGTGCATCGGTGACGGTGCCGTCGGCGTTGTCGATGAACCGGCTGCCGGGCCACGCGACGCCGTGGGCGAGCGAGCCGTCGTCGCCGGCCGCGAAGCTCGCCGACTGCCCGGTGCGCGGCAGGCTCGCCATCCGGTCGCCTGCGCGCGAGGCGGTGAAGTCCGCGTTCGCGACATCGTGCGTCGGCAGCGTCGCGAAGCGGATCACGGTGCGGTAGAGCCCGTTGAAATCCATCTTCGTGACCGAGCCGGCCGCGTCGCCGACCGACGGGTAGAAGGCGAAGCCGGCCTGCTGCGCGTAGACCGCGTAGTCGGCATTGATGCCGGCGCTCAGCCCGGCGATCGCATAGCGGCCGTCGGCATCGGTGGTGGCGGTGCGGGTCGTGTGGTCGTTGTGGTGGAACACGGTGACGAGCACGCCCTGGATCGCCAGCCCGTTCTTGTCGGCCACCACACCGGACACGGTCGTCGCGGGTGCATTGCCGACCGAGTTGCCGCCCGTCGCGGTCGTGCTGCCGCCATTGCCACTGCTGCCCCCACCGCCACCCGAGCCACCGCACGCGGCCAGCACGCCGATGGCGGCGCCGATCAACCACTGCCTGATCTGTTTCATCGCCGCTGTCCTTGTGCGCATGGGCCCGGGTCCGGGAATGGACGGTGGGCAGCGGACATATCGGCCGCTTCGGCATGCGGCTTGATCGACAAGCGGGCCACAGCGTGAAGCGCATCACCAATTGCGCGACGGCGCAGTCCTCTCGCTTGAGGATGGAACTGCGCGCTTTCAGTGACTAGTCTGAATCAGTCCCTCCGGCAGCATCAAGGAGATTCGCATGAGCACGTCACGCAACAGTCCTGGTGGTGGAACGACGCCTTACGGCAAGCCGATGGCCAAGCCGCTGTGCAGCACGGCGCCGCGGCCCAAGCCCAAGCTGTCGGACGCGGTGACGGCCGATCCGTTGCGCGCCGCGGCGATCCTGGCCGGTCGCTCGAAGTGGGCGAACCGCACGGTGCTGCACTACGGCTTCTTCAGCGGCGGCTCGCATTACGCGGTGCCCAAATCGCAGGCCGATGCGGTGCGCCACGCCTTCGACGCCTGGAAGGCGGTCGGCATCGGGCTGGAGTTCGTCGAGGTCGATGCGCTGAGCGAGGCCGAGGTCCGCATCGGCTATTCGCTGGCCGACGGCCGTTCCGCGTCGGCGGTGGGCCGCGACATCCTGACCATCCCGCTCACCCAGCCGACCACCGTCTACGGCTGGGACCTGACGACCCCCTATGGCCGCGGCACCGCGCTGCACGAGCTCGGCCACGTGCTCGGCATGGAGCACGAGCACCAGAACCCGTTCGCCGGCATCAAGTGGCACGAGGAGGCGGTCTATGCATCGCTCGGTGCGCCGCCGAACAACTGGTCGCGCGGGACGACCTTCCACAACATCCTCGAAAAGCTCGACACGCAGCAGGTGCAGGGCTCGGCCTGGGATCCGGACTCGATCATGGAATACGAGTTCGAGCGCGGCCTGATCGACGAGCCGCAGAAGTACGACCTGGAGGGCCTGGTGCCGCCCGGCACGCTGTCGAGCGCCGACAAGGCCTGGGTGGTGAAGTGGTACCCCGGCGATGCACCGGTACCGACGGCGCTGCAGCCGTTCCAGTCGATCGCCGTCGACCTGGCGGCAGGGCAGCAGGTCGACTGCACGTTCAAGCCGACGGTTTCGCGCAAGTACACGATCGCGACCAAGGGCGCGACCGATACCCTGCTCGCGCTGTTCGAGGAGATCGGCGGCAAGCCGAGCTACCTGGCCGCCGACGACGACAGCGGCGAGGATCGCAACGCGAGCATCACGACCAAGCTCTTCAAGGGCCGCACGTACCACGTGCGCCTGCGGCTGTACCAGCCGGGTCAGTCGGGCACGACGTCGTTGATGGTCACCTGAGCGCGGGGGCCTCGCCGATCAGGGGTCGGCGAACTCGCTCAGTAGTAGACGTACACCGTCACAGTGGCCACCACCGCAGCGTCATAGGTCGAGGTGGCGGTGAAAGTCAGCGCGACCGGCGTGCTGAAGGCGCTGGTGTCGAAGGTGTCGACCAGGATGCGTGACGCGCTGAGGGTGTCGATCGTGACGCCGATGCCGCCGTAGTACACCGTGCTGCCGCTGCCGCTGACCGAGGTGCCCGCGACCTGCAGCGACCACACGACCGGCTCGCTGGCATCGAGCTGCAGAGAGTCGCCGGCATAGACCGAGATGCTTTGCGACGAGCCGGAGTGCACATGCCCGCTGCTGATCGGCTGGCCCGCAACGATGATGCCGACGTCGAAGGTGACGTAGCCGTCGTCACCGCCGCCACCGCAGGCGGTCAGGGCGAGGGCAAGACAGGTCGCGGCGGCGAGCCGCGACAGGGTTCGGGTGACGGGGATCATGGGGGCATCCGGAGTCGTTGATGGGGCATCCAACGGCTTGGGAGGTTCACCTGTTGACCGGCGAGGTGTAACGCTTGGAAGGGCGAGATGCCGGCCGAGATCAGGTCCGGCGTTGCAGGCTGTCGGACAGCCACTCGCCATGCCGCGCCTGCGAGATGTCGGAACGCTGTTCGAGCGCCAAGGCGTGTCGTGCGCGCGTCGCTCACGGCCGCGTCTTTGAAACAACCAACACTGTCAGCGCATTCGAATGCGAGGGCCGCTTCGTCGCGTTGCTCGCTTCCATGATCGGCAACGAAACGACCCGCACTTGTCGAGTCTTCATTTCACGCACGGATTGCAGCAACTCAGTGGCCAAGTCTCGCTTCGCTTCGTACGCGGTGAGTTCTTCTTCGGTCAGCATGCCGTCATGAAAGCTGTGGCTTGGATTCCACCGTGCACGCGGCCCGCATGTCGCCATGCCGACTGTCCACGCGCGTCGCCAGCTCCGCCGCGCTGAGCCTCACGCCGCCGGCCAGCTTCCAGAACACGCTCACCGACGGCTGCTTCTTGCCCGCCTCCATCATCGTGATGAACGCGCGGTCCAGTTCCGCCTCGCCGGCCAGGTCTTCCTGTGTCATGCCCAGCTCCTGGCGACGTTCCTTCAGAACGACACCGAGGGCTTGTACGAGAAGGGCATTGCGGCTGGGACGCATCGAGCGCCATCTTGTCGACTCGGTCGCCTGAAGACACGTGTCAACAGAGAACATTCGCCGCAAGCTCGGCGCATTCCCTCTTCGCGCGTCCTTCCGCAGACGCACCGCCGATGCCCGACCTCCTCATCAACTTCATCACCCTCCACCCCACCACCAACCCCACGCACCGTGCGATCACCCATGTCGGCCTGATGTTCAGCCACGTTGGCTCGCTGATGTGGCAACTGAGTGCCACCACAGCGATCGAGCTGATCGAATCCGATGCGCAGCGTCTCTACTTCATCGATCCGATTTTCTGTCGCCGTCGCGAAGTGGAGGTCGATCGCTCCAGTGGCCGCAGGCCGCACCTGCGTGCCCGGGGCCAAGCAGGCTGGACCGACGATCTGCTGAGCCTGCCGTCGTTCATCTACCCACCACACTGCGTCGGCCCCTTTCCGCCATCGCGGCTCACCTTGCGCGCGCCTTGCAACGAACGGAACATTGCGTAGCAGTTTCGGGGGGGCCCCATCGCTAGCATCCATCGCAAACAAGGAAAGAACCGTGCGATGGCACTGATGGAAGAGATCACGCTTCGCAAGCTGGAGATGCTGCTGGCGTACATGGAGACCAACAACCTGCGGCGTGCCGCCGAGCAGCTGGAGGTCAGCACGGTCAGCGTGCACCGCGCGCTGCATTCGCTGGAAGATGCGCTCGACTGCCCGCTGTTCCGCCACGAGGGCCGCGAGCTGCTGCCCACCGAGGCCGCACGCGTGCTGGCCGATTCGGCACGCCACGCGCTGCAGATCCTCGACGACGGCGTGCAGGCTGCGCGCGCGAGCGGCGGCTGGTCGGCCCGCCGCATCCGCCTCGGCGCGCTCTATTCGCTGGGCGTCGAGACGGTACCGCGGCTCGTCACCGACATGAAGCTGCGCCGGCCCGACGTGCAGGCCGAACTGGTGATGGGCTCGAACGCCGAGCTGCTCGCGCAACTGCGCGCCGGCACCGTGGATGCCGCGCTGATGGCGATCCCGCCGAACGAGCCGGACATCGAATCGCTCGTGCTGTTCGACGACCAGATGTATTTCGCGGCGCCGATCGGCTCGCGCTACGCCCGGCTGGGCGCGGTGGACCTGGGGGCCTGCGTCGGCGAGCGCTTCGTCACGCTGCGCAAGGGCTTCGCGACGCGCGACGGCTTCGACACCGCGTTCCGCGCCGCCGGCTTCACGCCGAAGCTCGCGATGCAGGTGGGCGACATCTTCACGCTGATCAACCTGGTCGGCGGCGGCCTCGGCTGCACGCTGCTGCCGGGCCGCGTGCGCGAGGCACTCGGCGGCAAGGTGGAACTGATCCCGCTGCAGCCGCGCTACCAGGTGCGCCAGCAGATCGGGCTGAACTACCTGAAGTCGAGGCAGCGCGACCCGAACCTGGTCGCGCTGGCCTCTGCTTGCCGATCGGTGAAGCTGGCGGCTTGAGGAGAACGCCTGCTCAGTTGGCCATGCGCGACGAAGGCGCCTGCGCCGTCATCGACTTGTCCTGCAGGCGCGCCAGCTCGGTGCGGTATTCCGAGCCGCTGCGCCATTGCTTGTACTGCGCGAGGCGGCTGGCGATGTCCGGGCGGGTCGGGTCGAAGCTTTCACGGCCGGCGGCGGCTTCCAGGCCGGCGCGCTGCCACAACGCCAGGTCGGCCTGCACTTCGGCGCGCGTCAGCGTCGACGGCGTGCTGTAGGCCTGATTGGCCGCGGTGTCGGTGTCGGCGTGCGCGGCTTGCGACAGCACGGTGAAGCCCAGGGCGGCGATGCTCAGTGCGAGGGTGGCTTTCATGATTCGGTACCTTTCACGAAGTGGTTGGGAGTGAAGGCATCGTAGAAAGCGGGCCCGCACAGGAGCCTGTCCGGCAGATGACGTTTTTGTCAGGTGGCCGTCAACGTGAAACCGAAGGTGTTGCGCCCGGCCTGCGAGCGCGCGAACACCGAGCCGCGGTGCATCAGCGCGATCGCCTTGACGATCGCCAGGCCCAGCCCGTGGTTGCCACCCGGGTTGCGGCGCGCGCTGTCGACGCGGTAGAAGCGGTCGAACAGGTGCGTGAGGTGCTGCTCGTCGATCGGGTTGCCGGGGTTGCTGACCGCCACGCGAATCTGCTCGGGCGCATCGAGCAGGCGCGCGATCTCGACGAGGATCTCGTCGCCCGGCGTCGAATGCTCGATCGCGTTCTGCAGCAGGTTGCCGAGCGCGCGCCGCAGCAGCGCCGTCTCGACGCAGCCGCGCTCGTCGCCCTGCACGCGGATGCGCACGCCGCGCTCGTCGAGCAGCGCATCGAGGTACTCGGCCACCTTGTGCACCTCGTCGGCGATCGAGGTGTCGGCATGGCGCGACGCGGCCGCGCCCTGGTCGGCGCGCGCGAGGAACAGCATGTCGTTGACGATGCCCTTCAGCCGCTCCATCTCCTCGAGGTTGGAGCGCAGAACCTCCTCCAGCTCGCCGGCGCTGCGCTCGCGCGTCAGCATCACCTGCGTCTGGCCGATCAGGTTGGTGAGCGGCGTGCGCAGCTCGTGCGCCACGTCGGCGTTGAAGGCCTCCAGCTGCTGGTACGCCGCCTCCAGCCGCGCCAGCGCGCCGTTGAACGAGGCGGTCAGGTTGTCCAGCTCGGCGGGCATCGGCTGCAGCACGAGCCGCTGGTCCTGGTGGTTCGGATCGAGCGCCTGCGCCTGCCGGCTCAGCCGGTCGAGCGGGCGCAGCCCGACACGGGCGATGCCGTAGCCGAGGAAGGCCACCGCCAGCACGCCGACGGTGCCCAGCCCGATCAGCGCGAAGCGGAAGTCCTCCAGCGTCTGCAGGAAACGCAGCGGGTCTTTCACCAGCACCAGCGTCACCGCGGGCCGGTCGCCGTCGGCGGGCAGGTGGCGCGTCCAGGTCAGCAGCTTGCACGGGTGGCCGGGCTCGACCAGCTCGCCGTAGCCGCCGGCCATCGCCAGCGCCTCGATGTCGGCGCGGCGCGGGCCGTAGCGGAAGCTCGGCTCGTCGCTGACGACCCACAGCCGCACGTCGCTGCGTTCCATCTCGAGGGTGTTGAACTTGGGCGTGAGCCACAGCCGCCACTGCGATTCATCCTGCACGCGCAGCACGATGGATTCGGCCCAGCCGGCGCGCAGCCGCATCTCGCCGCGCACCTGCTCCATCAGGCCGCCGTCGAGCATGCGGTAGAGCGCGCAGCCGCCGACCAGGAACACCGCCGCGGCGCAGGCCGCGAACATCAGCGTGAGCCGCACCGAGAGGCGGCGCGTCACGGCGTGCCCTCCGCCGCGCGCGCCTCGAGCACGTAGCCCATGCCGCGCATCGTGTGCAGCAGCTTGACCGGGTAGGGGCCGTCGAGCTTGGCGCGCAGCCGCTTCACCGCGACCTCGACGACGTTGGTGTTGCTGTCGAAGTGGATGTCCCACACCAGTTCGGAGATCTCGGTGCGCGACAGCACCTGGCCGGGCCGGCGCGCGAGCGTGGTCAGCAGCGAGAACTCCTTCGCGGTCAGGTCGATGCGGTCGCCGCCGCGCTGCACCTTGCGGCCGAGCAGGTCCAGCACCATGTCGCCGATCGTGATGGTGGTCGGCTCGGTCTGCCGGCTGCGGCGCGACAGCGCATGCAGCCGCGCGCTGAGTTCGAGGAAGGAGAAGGGCTTGACGAGGTAGTCGTCGGCACCGTCCTGCAGGCCGCGCACGCGGTCTTCGATGCCGTCGCGCGCGGTCAGCATGATGATCGCCACCTGTTTCACGCGGCGCACGTCGCGCAGGATCTCGAAGCCGTCGATGCCCGGCAGCATCGCGTCGAGCACGATCACGTCGTGCCGGCCTTCGAGCGCCGCATGGCGGCCGTCGATGCCGTTGTGCTCGACGTCGACGACGTGCCCCTGCTCGGTCAGCCCGCGGCGCAGGTAGTCGGCCGTCTTCGGTTCGTCTTCGATGATCAGGACGCGCATTCCCGGGAGTTTAGTGATGCTCCCCCGGCCGGCGGCTGACGCGCAGATGACAAATCTGTCATCTGCGCGGGACTTCTTCTTTCTGACGGCCCGTCAGGGCGCCGCGAACGTGACCTGCGTCGCGACGATGCGGGTGCCGTCGAGCGAGGGCACGCCGGCCACGGTGGCGCGCCGGCCGTTCGCCAGGTCGGCGGCCAGCCCGCCGCTGAACGCGGTGCTGTCGTCGAACACCACCGGCGTGTTGCGGATGCGGAAGCTGCGCGCCGCCGCGTCGAGTTCCTGCACCGCGCCGACCAGCGCGAAGCTCGCGATCGCCGGCACGCTGTCGTCGTGCACGATCACCCGCGCCGCCACCAGCGTGCCGGCCTGCGTGCTGCCCAGCACGCCGACGCGCGCGCCCAGCACGACCTTGCTCTCGTCGCCGTCGAAGTGCGCGGCGGCGGCGTCCACCGCGATGCCGTTCACCTTGAAGCTGCGCGGGCTGAGGATCTCGGTCACCGTGCCTTCGACGCGCGCCACCGCATGGTCGCTCAGCATCAGGTCGGCGGTGCGCACCGAGGTGGCGGCGAGCTGGCCGTTCTCGGCGAGCAGGCGCACGCTGAGAAAATCGCCGATGTCCACCGGCGGCACCGCGCTGCCGGCCACGCCGGCGACGCCGATCACCTCGCTGCCCAGCGTCAGGCTGGGCGCCTGCGGGTCGCGCGCCGCGACCACGCCGCGGATCTTGTAGAACGCGGCGTCGGGCAACTGCTCGACCCGCGTGGCGGCGTACTGGCGCGTCAGCGGGTCGTACTGCGAATACACCTGCACCGTGATGCCCGGCACCAGCGCAGCGAAGCCGCCGGTCAGGCTGCCGTCGAACAGCGTGCGCGCGCCGACGAGCACCGTCTGGCCGAGCACGGTGAAGCTGCCGGCGGCGGCATCCACCGTGCCCACCGGCCCGACCAGGTCGCTGACGACGCGGATCACCTGCGCCGTCGAGGTGGCCTGCGTGCTGCTGGTGTCGAGCGTGCCGCCCTCGACGACCACCGTCATGCCGAGCTTCAGCTGGTCTTTCGTCAGCAGCGCGCCCTGCTCGTCGCGGATCTCGGCGCTGTCGTCGTCGAAGCGCACGTCGTTGACGAAGATCGAGCCGAGCCCGCTGATCGGGCCGGACGCGATGATGCCGGTGCCGCCGCTGTCGACGCCGCCGCCGCAACCGGCCAGCGGGGTGATCAGCAGCGCGGCGGCCAGGAGCCCCGCGGTCAGGCGGCAGCGGGTCGGTGGGCGGGTGTTCACGATGGGTCGGGCTCGTCTGGTGAAGAGGGTGCCGCCGCCGCGGGCGCATCGGCATGGAAGGTGTACAGGCCGACGCGCACGCGGCGCGGCGGCGGATCGCCGGCCTGGTGCGCGCGCTCGTCGGCCTCGATCATCTCGGTGAGCCGCGGCACCAGCGCGGCCATCAGCCCGCGCCATTGCTCGGTGACCAGACCTCGCAGCTGCGCGACCGAATCGGCCGAGAGGCCGTCGGCGAACACCGCCTGCTCGAAATGCGGCGGCTTCTCGCCGCTGCTGCCGGCCGCCAGGTTGGCCACCGCGGCCGACAGGTGATCGCCGACGTTGTGGCCGACGAAGCCGAGCAGCCGCGACTGGTCGGCGCTCGGCACGAAGGAATCGCGCTCCAGCGTGACGGTGTCGGTCACCGGATCGAAGCTCGCGAGGCCGAGCCGGCACAGCTCTTCGAGCAGGCTGCGCGGGTGCACGTCGCGCGTCACCGAGCGCGCCAGCTCCTCGAAGCTCGGCGCCTTGCCCTGGCGCGGCAGCGCCTTCGGGTGGCCGTGCTTGTCCTGCAGGCGCCGGCTGCCCATCCACTTGGTGAAGACCTGCGTGGCCGGCGAGCTGCGCGGCGACGCGTCGGCCGGCGGCGTGTGCGTGATGCGCGTCACCTCGCGGCGCGTCAGGCCGGTGGTGGTGCTGATGCGGCTGATGTCGCGGCTCGCTTGCGCGCCGGAGTGCGCCTCGCGTGCCGCCGCGACCAGCGCGCGCTTCAACGCTTCGGCCAGCAGCGGGAAGCCGTGGCCGCGATCGAGGCACAGCTGCGCGAGCGGCAGCAGCAGGCGCTCGAGCGCCTGCTGGAAGGCGGCTTCGGTGTCGTCGGGCGTGGTCATCAGTTTAATGTGCAGTGTGCACATTCGATCACGGTTTTGCAATCCGTGCTTGCCCGGGACTTGTCACCGTGTGTCATGGAATCTACAGTGAATGTGCGATTGGCACATTTTATCTATCCACTGGAAACGCTTCGATGAACAAGTTCTTCACCCGCCGGATCCTGGTTGCCGCGACGGCCCTCGCGGCGCTGGCGGCGGCCGCCGTGCTGCCCGGCTGCGGCGGCAGCTCCGACGACGGCGGCGGCTCGCCCGGCCGCGTGCGCCTGGTCAACGCAACGACCGATTACGCGGCGCTCGATTTCTACGCCGGCGACGCGCTGCAGACCAAGGACACCGCGTCGTTCGCGGTCGGGGCCTATTCGGAGATTGGCTCGGGCACGGTCGCGATGACGCTGAAGCGCAGCGGCTCCACCTCCAGCGCGGCCAGCGTGAGCCGCACCGTGGCCAGCGACGGCTACCACACGCTGGTGGCCTACAGCAGCGAGACCTCGCTGCGCGCGATGTACATGAACGACAGCGAAACGGCGCCGTCGGCCGGCCAGGCGAAGCTGCGCGTGATGAACGGCGCGGTCGAGGCCGGCACGCTCGACACCTACGTGTTCCCGACGGATGCGGCGCTGGCCGACCAGAACCCGGCGCTCGGCAACGTCCCGACCGACACACTCGGGCTGTACAAGGAGTTCGCGAAGGGCGCGTGGCGCATCGTCGTGACCGGCGCAGGCAACAAGGCCGACGTGCGGCTGGACCTGCCGTCGGTGACGCTCGCCGACCAGCAGGTCGTGACGCTGGTGCTGACGGCCACGCCGGGCGGCGTGCTGGTGCACGGCCTGCTGCTGAACCAGCGCGCCGACGTGGTCGCGCAGAAGAATCCGTCGGCCCGTGTGCGCGTGGTGGCCGGCACGACCGCCAGCGGTGCGGTGTCGGTGAAGGCGAACGGCATCACGCTGTCGAGCGGCATCGCGTCGCCGGCGATCGTGCCGTATGCGATGGTGCCGGCCGGTGCGGTCATCGGCGAACTGCGCGTGAACGGCGGTGCCGCCATCGCGCTGCCGGCGTTCACCGCGCTGCCCGGTGCCGACGTGACGCTGATGGTGCTGGGCACGCCGGCCGCGCCGACCGCCTTCGTGCTGCAGGACAACAACAAGCCGGCCGCCGCCACCAGCGCGAAGCTGCGGCTGGTGCACGGCGTCAACGGCCTGGCCGGCAACGTGACGCTGACGGCCGACTACGGCCTGGTCGCGAGCGACATCCCGTTCGGCCAGGCCTCGGTCAGCGCGAGCCTGGTGGTCGGCAACCCGATCCGGCTGGAGGTGACCTCGCCGGCCGCGGCGTCCCGGCTGTACCTGAACGACGAAGCCAACCTGCAGGCCACCCGGGTCTACACGGTGTTCATGCTCGGCGACGCCGCGGCGCCGCTCGGGACGCTGGTGCGCGACCGCTGAACGGCGGCGGCAACCGGTCGCCGATTCGCCTGTCGCCATCCGGTGACAGGCGAATAGTTGTTTCATATCAACAACTTGGCGAAACCCCGGGGAAGGGCTGTCGCTGCACGGCGACAAAAAGACCGGTCCGGACAGCTGTTTGAGCGTCAGATACGGGCAAACCCTTTGTTACTCGCTGCAAGTCGTTGATCTGAAAAGATTTTTTCTGCTGGCACAAGCGTTGCGCTGTCAAGGCATCGCGGCCGTTTTCACGGCCTTGTTTTGCCAGACAGGAACCACGTTTTGCTCGCTTCCCCCGGTCACACCGCGCTCACCGCTTCCACCGTTCGCCGATCCGCGACATGGGTTCGCGCGCTGGTTTCACTCAGCCTCGCGGGCCTCGCCGGCCAGGCGATGGCCTTCGGCTTCGACGACGTGGCCGAGCGCGCCCGGCAGGCCGCGACCCGCCCCTACGCGCCGGTCACGGTCAAGCTGCCCGATGAGCTGAAGAACCTCGACTACGACCAGTACCGCGACATCCGCTTCAACCCGCAGAAGGCGCTGTGGCGCCGCGAGAACCTGCCGTTCGAGCTGGCCTTCTTCCACCTCGGCAAGTTCCAGACGCAGCCGGTGTCGATCAACGAGATCGCCCCCGATGGCCGGGTCAACCACGTCGCGTTCGACCGCGCCGACTTCGACTACGGCAAGAACAAGCTGACGCAGAAGGGCTGGGGCGACCTCGGCTTCGCCGGCTTCCGCGTGCACTACGCGCTGAACAACCCGGCCTACAAGGACGAGCTGGTGGTCTTCCTCGGCGCGAGCTACCTGCGCGCGTTGGGCAAAGGCCAGCACTACGGCATGTCGGCGCGGGGCCTCGGCATCGACACCGTCGGCGGCAGCGGCGAGGAGTTCCCGCGCTTCAGCGAGTTCTGGATCGAGCGCCCGGCGCCGCAGGCGACCACGCTGGTGATCCACGCGCTGCTCGATTCGCCGCGCGCGACCGGCGCGTACCGCATCACGCTGCGTCCCGGCGAGGAGACGGCGATCGACGTGCAGGCCCGCCTGTTCCTGCGCGCCGGCGTCGCGACGCTCGGCCTGACGCCGCTGACCAGCATGTTCGCGCACGGCGAGAACCAGCCGAAGGCCGGTGACTTCCGCCCCGAGGTGCACGACTCGGACGGCCTGATGGTCGCCACCGGTGACGGCAAGGGCGGCGGCGAATGGCTGTGGCGCCCGCTGGTCAACCCGAAGAGCACCCTGGTCACCTCGTTCTCGATGGCCGAGCTGAAGGGCTTCGGGCTGATGCAGCGCGACCACGCCTACAACAGCTACGAAGACACCGAGGCGCAGTACGAGCACCGCCCGAGCGTCTGGGTCACGCCGCAGGGCTCGTGGGGCCCGGGCCGCGTCGAGCTGCTGCAGTTGCACACGCCGGACGAGACCGACGACAACGTCGTCGCGTACTGGGTGCCTGCCAGCGTGCCGGCGCCCGGCCAGCCGATCGACTTCGCCTACCGCATGCAGTGGCAGGGCGAGCGCCAGCAGCGCCCGCCGGCCGGCTGGACGGTGCAGACCCGCCGCGGCCACGGCTTCGTCGACCGCAAGAAAGCACTGGATCCGCGCGAGGTGCAGTACGTCGTCGACTTCGACGGCCCTGCCTTGCGCGCGCTGCCCGCCGATGCGTCGGTGAAGGCCGTCGTCACCGCGGGCACCAACGCCCAGATCGTTGAACGCAACGCCTATCGCAACCCTGCGACCGGCACCTGGCGCATGACCGTGCGCGTCAACCGCCTCGAACTCGCGCAACCCGCCGAGCTGCGAGCCTTTCTCCAAACCGGCGACAACGCCTTGACCGAAACATGGACCACGATCATTCAACCCGAGTGAGCGCCGACCGATCCGCACCGGGCGCCAGCATGCCGCGCATGAACCGCGGCTCGATGGTGGCTCAGCCGTGGCGTGGTTTCACACGCAGCCTCGGCGAGCTGCTGGTCGGCACGCTGGCCGGCCTGGGCCGCCTGGTGCAGCCCGGCGCGCGCGCCGCAGCGGCCGCGCCGGCCGCACCGGCTCAGGCCCCCGAGGCCTGG
>NZ_JBFULV010000090.1:0-24172 GCF_054049715.1 Rhizobacter sp. P5_C2
CCGCTGGCCTTCGCCGCGCGCGACGACCGTGCCTCGCGCCTCGGCCAGGCGGTGCACCGCACGCTCGAATGGGCGACGGCGGAGCGCGCCACCGGCGCCGTCGACGACGCCGCGCTGGAGGCGCTCGCCGCCGCCGCTGCCAGCGCCTTCGACAGCCCGCCGCGCGAGGTGCTGCGCATCGCGTCGACGATGCTGAAGCACGCCAGCGGCCGCCGCTTCTTCGAGCGCGCCGGGCTGCTGTGGGCCGGCAACGAGGTGGCGGTGGCGCAGGGCGCGCAGGCGCTGCGCATCGACCGGCTGGTCGCGCTGGACGAAGGCGGCGAGCGCGTCTGGTGGGTGCTCGACTACAAGCTGGCCCACAAACCGCAGGCGCAGCAGGAGTACCAGCAGCAGATGCAACGCTACCGCGACGCGGTGCAGGCGCTGCAACCCGGCGAGCGCGTGCGCTGCGCGCTGATCGCCGGCACCGGCGAGGTGGTGGAGCTCGACATCTGACGCTCGAAAAGCTGCCACCCTGGCTGAAATTGGCAGGGCTTTTCCGGGTTCATCTGCGCACCACGATGCAGCATTCGGTCGTCCAATAAGCCAACTTCGTCCCATTGCGCCTCCCGCCCATGTCCGTTCCGGAGACTCCTGCTGCCAAGACCGCGCCGACGCGTGCGTTCGGGCGCTATCAGCTGCGCCAGCTGCTGGGCAAGAGCGACCGCAGCATGGTCTGGCTGGCCTTCGATCCGCGCGCCTCGCAGGAGGTGATGCTGACGCTGCCGCGCGTGCAGCCCGCCGATGCGGCCGGCCTCGAAGCCTGGACGCGCGACGCCAAGCTCGCCGCCCGGCTCGACCACCCGAACCTCGCCCACGTCATCGAAGTGGGCGTGCAGGACCACTGGCCGTATGTCGCGGTCGACCGCGCGCTCGGCAGCACGCTGGCCGAACGGCTCGCGGCCACGCCCGGGCTGACCGCCAACGAAGCGGTGGGCTGGATGATCCAGGCGCTCGAAGGACTGGCCTTCGCGCACGACGCCGGCGTGGCGCACCGCGACCTGCAATTGCACCACGTGCTGCTCAGCGAGCAGGGCACGGTGCGCGTGATGGCGCTGGCCGTCGCCTCGTCCGCGCCCGCCGCCGCCGGCGAGCCGGCCGCCATCGATCGCGCCCACGACCGGGCGCACGACCGCGCGATGCCGATGGACCCGAATCAGCTGCGCGCCGCCCGTGTCGCCGCGGAGCGCGACGTGCTGTGTGCCGGCCTGGTGCTGCACCATCTGCTGTCCGGCCAGCCGGCGCTCGACGAACCCGACACCGGCCGCACGATCGACCGCCTGCCGCCGACCGGCCGCGAGATCATCCGGCTGCCGTGGGGCACGCCCAAGCCGATTCCCGATGCGCTGCGCGCCATCGCCAACCGCGCGACCGACCGCCAGGAGCGCCAGCGCTACCACAGCGCCCGCACGATGCTGCGCGCGATGTCGGGCTGGCGCGAGACCGATGCGCAGGACAGCGGCGGCGCCATCGCGCTGCTGATCGACCGCATGCGCAGCATCGGCCACCTGCCGGCGGCGCCCGGCGTCGCGCAGCGCGTCGGCCGGCTCGCGATGGCCGAGGGCCAGCGCACCGACGAGATCGCCCAGCAGATCCTGCAGGACATGGCGCTCAGCTTCGAGCTGCTGCGCACCGTCAACTCGGCGCAGGTGCAGGGCACGCAGATTTCCGGCAACGGGCCGGTGCTCACCATCCGCCGCGCGGTCGCGCTGATGGGGCTGAAGGGCGTGCGCAGTGCGGCCGCGGTGCTGCGGCCGTGGCCCGGGCCGTTGTCGCCCGTGCATGCCGATGCCTTGCAGAAGCTGATGGACCGCGTGCGCCTGGCCGGCCACACCGCGCAGGTGCTGCGCCCGGCGGGCTACGACCCCGAGGTGATCTACCTGATCGCGACGCTGCAGAACCTGGGCCGGCTGATGGTGCAGTACCACTTTCCGGACGAAGCCGAACAGATCCGCCAGCTGATGCAGCCGATCCCGCCTACCGAGCCGGGCGAGGCCGAGCAGCCGGGCATGACCGAAGAGGGCGCGTCGTTCGCGGTGCTCGGTGTCGACAGCGAATTGCTCGGCGCCGCGGTGGCGCGCCATTGGGGCTTGAACGACGAGGTGCTGCACATGGTGCGCCGCCTGCCGGCCACGCGCCCGGTGCGCACCGCCGACAGCGATGGCGACGTGCTGCGCATTGCCGCGAGCGCCGCCAACGAGGCGGTCGACGTGGTGAGCCAGATGCCTGCAGCACGCATCGGTGCCGGCCTGGCCGCGGTGGCGCAGCGCTATGCGCGGCCGCTCGAGGTGACCGCGCGCGACATCGGCGAGGCGCTGCAGAGCGCCCGTCAGGCGATGACGACCGGAGGCGTGGCCGTGTCGCCGCGCCATYCGCCGGCCGACGATGCGGCGCCACCGGCAGGCGGGCTGCGCGGGCTGGCCGCGTCGCGCTCGCGACCGCAGTAAGCAGCTGCCGACCCCACCACCGATGCCCGCTGCCGCCATGGCCTCGCGCCCTGCCACCCTGGGCCGCTTCGAACTGCGGCGAATGCTCGGCAAGGGCGCGCAGGCGACCGTCTGGCTGGCCCACGACCCGCGCCTGGAGCGCGAGGTGGCCGTCAAGCTGATGCGCCCCGGTGCCGACACCGAAGCGGTCGGCCATTTTCTGCAGGAGGCGCGCAGCGTCAGCCGGCTGACCCATCCGCACATCGTGCCGGTCTTCGAGGCCGATGTTCACGAGCAGCAGCCCTACCTCGTCTTCGAGTACGTGGCCGGCCCGACGCTGGCCGAGAGCTTGCGCGCGAAAGGCGCGATGCCGGCGCGCGAGGCGGTGGAGATGATGCTCGGCGTGCTGGACGCGCTGACCGCCGCGCATGCCGCGGGCGTGATCCACCGCGACCTGAAGCCATCGAACATCCTGGTGGACGGCGAGGGCCGGGCGCGCGTGATGGACTTCGGCATCGCCGCGAGCGTGAATGCACAGCACGTGCAGCAGGTGGTCGGCACGCCGGGCTACATGTCGCCCGAGGCGACGCACGGGCTGAAGCCGGCGCCGGCGATGGATCTGTTCTCGGCCGCGCTGGTGCTGGCCGAGATGCTGTGCGGGCGGCAACTGCTGATCGAGAAAGACCCGTTCCGCGCGATGTACCGCGTGGCGAATGAAGACATGGTGTGGCCGAAGGATGCCGCCGGCGATGCCGACGATGCGCTGCGCGCGATCGTGATGCGCAGCCTGGCCAGAGACCCGGGCCAGCGGCATGCCGACGTGGCCGCGTTCCGCAAGGCCTTGCAGGAGTGGCTGGTGCCGGCCGCGGCCGATGCGCCCGGCTCGCAAGCCGCTCAATCGGGCAGTGGCACGCTGGACTTCCTGCTGCGCCGCATGCGGCACAAGAGCGACTTCCCGGCGATGTCGGATTCGGTGGTGCGCATCCAGCGCGTCGCCAATTCGGAGACCGAGAGCCTGTCCAGCCTGTCGAGCGAGATCCTGAAGGATGTCGCGCTGACCAACAAGCTGCTGCGGCTGGTGAACACCGCGCACTACACGCAGTCGGGCGGCAGCATCAGCACGGTGTCGCGCGCGGTGGCGTTGATCGGCTTTGCCGGCATCCGCAACATCGCGCTCAGCCTGGTGCTGCTGGAGCACATGCACGACAAGAAGCATGCGAACCAGCTGAAGGAAGAATTCCTGCGCTCGCTGATGGCTGGCTCGCTGGCCAATGAGTTGCTGCCGGGGTCGAAGGAGGGCGAGGAGGCCTTCATCGGCGCGATGTTCCAGAACCTGGGGCGGCTGCTGACCGAGTTCTACTTTCCGGACGAGGCGCGGCAGGTGCGCAAGCTGACCGGCAGCAAGGGCGTCGGCGGCTCGACGATGGGCGAGCATGCGGCGTCGATCAGCGTGCTGGGCTTGAGCTTCGAGGAGCTGGGGCTGGGCATCGCGAAGGCCTGGGGCTTCCCCGAGAGCCTGCAGCGCTGCATGCGCCGGCCGGTGGGCGATTTCCCGACGCGGCCGTGCGACAAGGCCGACCGCATGCGCTGGATCGCGCTGGCGGCCAACGACGTGACCGACGCGATGATGCAGGCCGAGCCGGGCCGCGCGAGCAGCGCGATCGCGGCGGTGGCGCAGCGCTATGCGCGCGTGCTCGAGATCAGCCCGCGCGACATGCAGGCTGCGGCGCTGCTCGCGCAGCAGCGGCTAGCAGGCCTGGCCCAGGCGATGAGCCTGAGCGTGCAGCCGGGCTCGCCGGTGCGGCGATTACTGGAGCAGCCGGGCGGCAACGGCACCGCGAAGACGATCGTCGATGCGGCCGACAGCCTGTCGGGGCATGAACTGCAGGCGACGATCGCGATCGACGTGACGCAGCCGGCCGAGAAGCCGTTCGACCAGGACGCGGCCGCCGCGATGCTGGGCGCGGGCATCCAGGACATCACGAACACGATGGTCGAGGATTTCAAGCTCAACGACGTGCTGCGGATGATCCTGGAGACGATGCTGCGAGCGCTGGGTTTCCGGCGCATCGTGTTCTGCCTGCGCGACCCGAAGACCGAGATGCTGACCGGGCGCTTCGGCATGGGTGATGACGTCGACAGCGCGTGCAAGCAGTTCAAGGTGGCGCTGAAGCCGGCGCCGGGCGCCGCGCCCGACCTGTTCAGCGCGGTGTGCCTGAAGGGCGCCGACACGCTGATCTCGGACGCGACCGTGCCGAACATCGCTGCCAGGCTGCCGGCGTGGTACCGGCAGCAGGTGAATGCGCCGGCCTTCCTGCTGCTGCCGCTGCTGATGAAGGGCGCGCCGTTTGCGCTGATCTATGCCGACAAGGCGCAGCCTGGCGGCATCCAACTGGGGGAGCGGGAGCTCTCGCTGCTGCGCACGCTGCGGAACCAGGCGGTGATGGCGTTCAAGCAGTCGCGCTGAGCATCACGCTGAGGGCGTTGCGGGTGCGGCGTAGCATCGGCCGCATGCGTGCACACCTCGTTTCCTATGCGGCGGCACTGGTCGTGCTGCTGGCGCTCGACGGCTTGTGGCTGGGGATCATCGCGATCGATTGGTACCKCGCGGGCATCGGGCACCTGATGGCGGAGCAGGTCAACGTCATCGCGGCGGGCGTGTTCTACCTGCTGTTCCCGATCGGCGTGGTGGTGTTCGCGGTGGTGCCGGCGCGGGATGCGTGGCATGCGACGAGGCTGGGCGGGTTGCTGGGATTCCTCTGCTACGCGACGTATGACCTGACGAATCTGGCGACGCTGAAGGGGTGGCCGATCGGGATCACGGTGGCAGATATCGCGTGGGGGACGGTCGTGGGTGCGCTGTCGGCGAGTGYGGCCCATGCAAGCGGCTCTAGATGGCGCTGAAGCCGGCGCCGTGCACCGTGGCCGACCTGTTCAGCGGTGCGCGCGAAAGGCGCGCCTTTCGCTGTGATATGCGCCGACAGGGCGCGGCCCCGAGGCTGGATTTGATGCCGGATGGACGTGGGTTCACGGAACTCAAAAGCCTTTCACGGTCTCGCCGAGATCGAGCGGCACCCCTTGATAAATGGACTTAAATGGAACTGATTGGATGTTGGTGTCACACAGCGTGTCACTGAGGTTCCTTCTTTTCGAGGTGCAKTAATGTTCGATGTTCGCTTCAAAAGCTCCAAGGTTTCAGATCCCAGGCTTGCTCGATCTGAGGCCATGCGAAAGCTGAAGGATGGTATCCGGGCCAATGAACGAATCGATCTTGTTCGAACGGCGAAGGGATACAAGGTATCTCGGCGGTCTGTTTTTTTTGGAAAAGGCGGAGTGACCTTGGAAGCCAAGAAATTTCTGCACGCCTTGGATCTTTACGCCGAGAAAAAAGAGGAGCCTATAGACCATGCGAGGTCGTTGGAAATTCTTGACGAAAATGTCAAGGAGGCAACGGAAAAAGAGCAAGACGGACTTTTCTGGAAGTCTAGGGAGGAAGTATTTATTCCATGTGGATTCGTCGCTGGAAAGCCGGAATGGAAGGTGATGCAGAAGGCTGGGCAAGACGCCGGCCTCTTTGTCATGCTTGATGCGCCTGATGGAAAAGTATCAGGGAAAATGCGGCGTACGTTGCGAAATCTTACCAATCGCAAGGCTTCTTGGAGGGGAATGGAAAAGTTCAGGAGCGGCGGGGTTGCGAAGATCCTGGTTCCTCTCCGGAAATCGAAGGTTATCGATTTCCCTAGCTATGTCTGCGATGTAAGGGAGTCGCACATCAAATTCAAAGGGGAGCGATTCGATTTCGAAGAGGAAGCGATTGGAAAAGTGGGTGGAAGTGATCAGAGATTGATCAGAAAAGCTGTCTCGCAGCGTGGCGATTCGATCGTCTTGAAGCCTGTTTCTCGTCTGGATGCGCCCGAAATGGCAATCAGCGAAAAAGTTGGAAGCAGTGGTGCGATCAACATACTCGGTTGCCGTGGATCAATAGAAAATCCTGATGTGGAGGGTGGATTCTTTCTGGTTTCCGACTACGCAAAGGATGGGACGGTATCGAAGTACATGGATAAGCTTCAGGCGGATTTTGACGGCGGGCAAATATCGCGAAAGGATCTGACTAGGAAATTCCTTGATATTGCGCGTCAGATGTGCCTTGGTATCCAGCAGCTTCATGAGCTTGGATACAAGCATCTAGACGTAAAGCCGGATAATTTCTATGTCGAAGAGGATCGGAGCGGAGATTTCATTGTGAAGCTGGCAGATTTCGGGGCGTCTGCCAAGAAGGATGTCCTTATCAATAGTGCAAGAACTGATTGTATTAAGTATATGTCTCCAGAGATGTGGAAAGTCTTTGGTCATAGAGAAAACAGAAGCAAGATCGATGACGTTCCCAGACTAAAGGAGCTTGAGAAGGAGTTGACGAGGCGAGGAAAAATCCAACAGGCAGAAGTCCGGCAAAATGAGCGAATCACTCTTCGATCACTCGAAAAAGATCTCACGCCCGTTGGGGTGGAAAGCGACGTTTATGGTCTGGTTGCGTCGCTCTGGGATATTTGCCGTCAGGACGAAGTAGAGAGCAGTGTTTTGGAGCCGATGAAGTTTAATGATCAAAAATCATGGCTGGCAAAGCGCGAGAAGAAGTTGGTGGCCGATGCGATTCGCGATGGATTCAATGATGATTGGAAAAACCGTCCTACGGCCCAAATGCTTGCAGAGAGATTTGCAAAGCTGATTGAGGGCTTCGACAAGACGTAGGACTTGTTGTCCCTTGAAGGAGGTGGGTGCGAGGGGCGTCAGCGCCTTCCTACGGTGCGAATTGAACCCTGCCGACGCTGCATCGAGTGAAGGTCTTGCGTCGACCAGTGATGGTGCTTCCTATGTTTGTGGCATTCCATGCAAGGAGACCGCGATGAACAAGCGACCGAAGCAACCACAGTCCGATACGCCGCAACCCCAAGCCGACCTGAGCCAAGTCCAAGGCGAAGGCGACTACGAGGCCGGCCGCCACTACGACGAGAAGACGCGTGAGTTCGTCAAATCGGGCAAGGTCGACGAGGCGGCGCGCAACGCGCATCCGAAGTCACCGCGTGAGCAGCAGGAGATGCAGAAGGCGGAAGAGATCGGCAAGTCGCGCTCGAAGGGCGAAGACCCGCACGGTTGACGGGTTGACGAAGGCCGGCGCTTCAGCGCCCGTCGACCAGCTTCGCGAAATCCGCGGCCCGAAACCGCTCCATCACGAAGTCGACGAACACCCGCGTCTTCGCGGGCAGCAGGCTGCGGCTCGGGTAGTACAGCGAGAGCGGCCCCGCATCGCTGTACCAGCCCGGCAGCAGCCGCACGAGTTCACCGCTCGCGATGGGCGCGAAGGCGAACGGCATCGGCAGCAGCGCGACGCCGAGCCCCAGCTTCGCTGCCTCCGCAATCGCCTCGGGGTCGCTGAAGATCAGCCGCGGCTTGCACGGCACGGCCTGCTCAGCATTGCGCTTCGTCCGCAACGTCCACGGCCGCACCCGCCCGGTCGGTGACGAGCGCCGCATGATGCCGTCGAACGACGCGAGGTCTTCAGGCGTGCGCGGCGCCTGCCGCCCGTTCATGTAAGCCGGCGACGCCACCGCCACGATGTGCACCGGCGCCAGCTCGCGCGCGACGACACCCGGGGTCAGCTCGAAACCGCCGCCGATCGCCACATCGAAGCCTTCGCCGACGAGGTCGACCTGGCGGTTGTCGAAATGCCAGTCCGGCAGCACGGCCGGGTAACGCCCGAGGAAATCCTCCAGCAGCGGCACCAGGAAGTGCCGCCCGAACGCCAGCCCCATGCTGACCTTCAGCGTGCCGGCCGGCTCTTCATCGCCCCGCTGCACGCTGGCAATGGCCGCCTGCAGCGAACCGAGCGGCCCGTTCATCTGCTGCAGGAAGCGCTCGCCGCTTTCGGTGAGTGCGAGCCGGCGCGTGCTGCGATGAAAGAGCCGCACGCCGAGATCGGCCTCGAGCTTCGCCACGTTCTTGCTGACGCCCGCCGGCGTCAGCCCCAGCACCCGTGCCGCCGCCGAGAAAATGCCGTGCTCCGCCGTGTGGACGAACGACACCAGGTGCTGCAGGTAGGTCATGCAGGATCTTAAACCGATGGTTGAAGCTGATTGCGTCCGTTTCCGGCTAGTCGGTTCAAGCCGATTTCAAGACACTGGCGGCAGTTGTTCCCGATTCACCCCAACGGAGATCCTCATGCGACCCCTCATTTCCCTGGCCCTGGCATCGCTGACGCTGCTGGCCGTTCCCGTCTCGGCCTCGGCCCAGGCACCCGCCCTCAAGTACCCGGCGACCTTCTCGACCCGCGAGGTCACGACGAACGGCGCGACCATCCACGTCCGTTCCGGCGGCAAGGGCCCCGCGGTCGTGCTGCTGCACGGCTATGGCGAAACCGGCGACATGTGGGTGCCGCTCGCGGCAGACCTGGCGCGCGACCACACGGTGATCGTGCCGGACCTGCGCGGGCTCGGGCTGTCGTCCAAGCCGGCGGGCGGCTTCGACAAGAAGACCCAGGCAGGTGACGTCAGCGGCGTGCTCGCGGCCTACGGCGTGCAGCAAGCCGACGTCGTCGCGCACGACATCGGCAACATGGTGGCCTTCCAGTTCGCCGCGCAGCACCCCGAGCAGGTGCGCCGCCTGGTGCTGATCGATGCACCGGTGCCCGGCGTCGGCCCGTGGGAAGAGATCCTGAAGAACCCGCTGCTGTGGCACTTCCGCTTCGGCGGGCCGGACATGGAGCGCCTCGTCGCCGGCCGCGAGCGCATCTACCTCGATCGCTTCTGGAACGAGTTCTCGGCCACGCCCGCGCGCTTCAGCGAAGCCGCCCGCGAGCACTACGCGAAGCTCTATGCGCGCCCGGGTGCGATGCACTCCGGCTTTGCGCAGTTCGCGGCGTTCGACCAGGACGCGGTCGACAACCGTGCCTACCTCGCCAACAACCGGTTGAAGATGCCCGTGCTGGCTGTCGGCGGTGAGAAGTCGTTCGGGCCGATGATGGCCACCGTGATGCGCGCCGGTGCCGACGACGTGACCGAGGGCATCGTCCCCGGCTCGGGCCACTGGATCATGGAAGAGAACCCGGCGGCCACCGGCGAACTGGTGAAGGGCTTCCTCGCCAAGTGAGTCACCCACGGGCAACGGGCATGCCCGTGGTAATGAGTAGTTAACCTAGTGAAATATTTCGACAAGATCTCCTAGAGTCGCCGCTGCACCGGAGTGGAAACGGTTCCATCCGGTACACATAAAAGACGATCAAGGAGACGACAGGATGAAACGGTGGCTCACACTGGGGCTGGCCGCGCTTGCGCTCGGCCTGGGCGGATGCGGTGGTGGCGATGACGACGATCCTGCAGCACCGCCGCCGTCTCCTCCCGAGAACAAACCCATGGACGACTGGCCCGCGATCAAGAGCGCGATTCCGCAGGACGCCTCGCAAGAGGCGCAGATCAAGGGCCTCGTCGCCAGCATGACGCTGGCGCAGAAGGTCGGCCAGATGACGCAGCCCGACATCCGCAGCATCACGCCCGACCAGGTGCGGCAGTACTACATCGGCTCGGTGCTGAACGGCGGCGGCGCCTGGCCCGGCAACAAGAAGAATGCGGCCGTCGCCGACTGGCTCGCGCTGGCCGATGCCTACTGGCAGGCGTCGATGGACACCGACCTGGCCGTCAAGATCCCGGTGATCTGGGGGACCGATGCGGTGCACGGCCACGGCAACGTCTACGGCGCCACGCTGTTCCCGCAGAACATCGGCCTGGGTGCCGCGAACGACCCCGAGCTGATCGAGCGCATCGGTGCGGCCGTCGCGATGCAGGTGCATTCGACCGGCATCGACTGGACCTTCGCGCCGACGCTCGCGGTGGTGCGCGACGACCGCTGGGGCCGCACCTACGAAGGCTTCTCCGAAGACCCTGCGATCGTCGCCAGCTACGGCGGGCGCTACACCACCGGGCTGCAGGGCAGCTTTGCCGCATCGGGCCGGCCGACCGTGGTGGCCACCGCCAAGCACTTCATGGGCGACGGCGGCACCGACCTGGGCAAGGACCAGGGCGAGAACAAGGCGACGCTCGCCGAGATGATCAACATCCACGGCGCGGGGTACTACACCGCGCTGGCCGCGGGTGCGCAGACCGTGATGGCCTCGTTCAACAGCTGGACCTTCCAGGGCACGACGAAAGACGGCCTCGCGCTGGACTTCGCCAACGCCAAGATGCACGGCAACAAGTACCTGCTGACCGACGTGCTGAAGACGAAGATGGGCTTCGACGGCCTGATCGTCTCCGACTGGAACGGCATCGGCCAGGTGAAGTACACCGACGCCAACGGCGTGGTGAAGACCTGCACCAACGCGTCGTGCCCGCCGTCGATCAACGCCGGCATGGACCTGATCATGGTGCCGGACGACTGGAAGGCCTTCATCGACAACACCATCGCATCGGTGAACGCCGGTGAGATCCCGATGGCGCGCATCGATGACGCGGTGACGCGCATCCTGCGCGTGAAGCTGCGCTCCGGGTTGATGAAGCTGGAGGGTGGTGCGACGGTCTCGACCAAGCCCTCGCTGCGCCCCGGTGCCGGCGACCCGGCCGCGCTGCAGCACCGCGAGCTGGCGCGCGAGGCGGCCCGCAAATCGCTGGTGCTGCTGAAGAACGACGGCGGCGTGCTGCCGCTGAAGCGCGGCGAGAAGCTGCTGGTGGTGGGTCGCAGCGCCGACAGCATGTCGAACCAGACGGGCGGCTGGTCGCTCACCTGGCAGGGCACGTCGAACACGAACGCCGACTTTCCGAACGGCGACACCGTGCTGGCCGGCATCCGCGAGGCGGCGGGCGATGGCAACGTCACCTTCTCGGTCGACGCGGCCAACGTGAACGTGGCCGACTACAAGGCGGTGATCGCGGTCCTCGGCGAGACGCCGTATGCCGAAGGCGCCGGCGACATCGGCAAGACCGGCACGCTGGAGCATGCCAAGCGCTACCCGGCCGACCTCGCGGTGCTGGAGGCGGTGAAGGGCAAGGGCGTGCCGGTGGTGACGGTGCTGCTGAGCGGCCGGCCGGTGTGGGTGAACAAGGAGCTGAACCGCAGCGATGCGTTCGTCGCCGCCTTCCTGCCGGGCACCGAAGGCAAGGGCGTGGCCGACGTGCTGTTCCGCAAGGCCGATGGCGCGGTGAACTTCGACTTTCAGGGCCGGCTCTCGTACTCGTGGCCGAAGGAGGCGTGCCAGACGGTGCTGAACCGCGGCGACGCGACCTATGCGCCGCTGTTCGCCTACGGCTACGGCCTGGGCTATGCAGCCGCCGGCACGCCGATCGGCAACACGCTCGACGAGACCACGCCGACGCTCGGCTGCGGGCAGGGCGCCAACACCGGCCCGGCGGCGACCGAGCCGCTGGACGTGTTCAACCTGGTCGAGAACCCGAGCTTCCCGCTGTTCATCGGCTCGTCGCCGAACTGGATGATCCCGATCGGCGCCGACCTGAACGCGACCGTGGTGACGCAGGACGGCACGCTGACGCTGCAGACCGCGCAGGTCAACGTGCAGCAGGACGGCAAGAAGCTGACGTGGACCGGCTTGGGCGAGTTCAAGGCGATCGCGTCGGATCCGGCCAGCACCAGCGTGCGCAACCCGCAGAACCTGGAGAGCTACGTGCACCCGGACGCGAAGGCGGTGCTGGCGTTCGACATCGTGGTCGACCAGGCGCCGCAGGGCAGCGTGAAGATCCGCATCGATTGCGGCTACCCGTGCCGTGGCGAGCTCGACGGCACCGCGGTGCTCTCGGCGCTGCCGCTGGGCACGAAGGCCACGGTGAAGATCCCGCTGTCGTGCTTTGCGGATGCGGGCGCGGATTTCTCGGCGATCGACACTGCGTTCCTGGTGCAGACCGACAAGCCGTTCAGCGCGAGCTTCGCGAACATCCGCTGGCTGGTGGGCGCGAGCGCCGATGCGGACACGCACGCCTGCGCCGAGCTGGCACCGCCGCTGCCGCCCGCGATCGAACCACTGCCGGGGCCGAGCGCGACGCTACTGGGTGTGGATGGCTTGCTCACGGGCCTGACGACGGGGATGTACACCTCGACACCGACGCACGTGGTGGCAAGCATCGCGAACGGCGAGGCCGACCTGCAATTCGCGGCCGATGGCGGCAACGGCACGTTCTACTTCACCGGCAGCGGGCTGAACCTGAGCGGCTATGCCGGCGGCACGCTGCAGTTCGAGCTGGCGGTGAGCAGCTATGGCAGCAACACCAAGGGCCTCGCGATCAAGATGGAGAGCCCGGGCGATGGCTGCCGCAACGTCGACTACGTGCTCCCCGATGCGGTGAAGCCGCCGGCCGATGGCGCCTTCCACGCCGTCACATTGAATGTGGCGGACGTGATCGCGGTGAAGAACGCGCCGTGCCTCACGCTCGACAACATCACCGTGCCGTTCGGGATCTTCCCGGTGTGGGACGACCAGCAGGGGGTGAACTTCAAGGTGAGGAATGTGCGGCTGGTGCAGTGATTCGGACTCCCATTTGTCAACAATAGTTTTCTAGCGCTCGCCCCCTCTCGAGGGGGCTTGCCGCGTTACATCGCTTCGCCTCTAATCCCACCCGCCGCGCGATCCGTCCCCAGCAGTCCTCAGAGATTGACGATACGGCGAGTCGAGAGAGGCCGGTCGTGCCCGCGGGTGCAGGGCGCAAGGCGAAAGTGACGATGATGAAGATCGCGGCGATATTCTCGTGGGCCGTTGTTTGTTTTCTTGCGAATGGGGCCTCTCAGGCGGCACCTAAATACTATCCTCAGACTGTGCCTCAGGTTGATGCGAAGCAGATGCACACCGATGGATATTCGAGGTTGAAGATCAGTGTTTCACTGAATGATTCCAAGGCGGATGCCGATGTGAACGTGGGGAACGTGAGCGTCTGCTCTGATACGGCATGCTACCGGCCTGATATGCAAAACAAGAGAATCGGGCTGTACAACACAAGCAACGGCAAAGCCGAGTTGATCTACGAGGTTCTTGTGCCTGTCGATGAAATAAAGAGCATTCATTTTGATGAAGTGACAGGAGCAAAGGTTGTTGTTGGCGATATGAATTTTAGTTCGGCACTGAAGCTGGACTCAAGTACGGCGCAAGGTGGAGAGATTCTTGTGTTGCTCAAGAAGAAACAGGGCGGGAGCAGGACGATTTATTATCCTGAATCTTCTGCCATCGGTTTTTATCATCCGGCGGCAACATCGGTTTACTACAATCCGGCATTCGCGGCGACGGTGAAATTGAAAATGGACGTCGAATGGAGTATCGTGGGGCGAGCGCTTGCGATGCCGCAAGTATTCCTTGTCAGTGTCCATGATGTCGGTGATATTTATCCGATGGTTGATATATATCCAGAGATCAGGTTCACGGGCAAGAGTTCGATTCGCGCAAATCCGCTGAGAAACGCTTCAGATCTCTCCGCGCCGAATGGCCAGAACTCAGCTGCCGAGCCCGCCAGGCAGAGTGTGAGGAAAACGGGTGTGATCCGCTTTGACGAAGGTGAGGACGAGAAAACTTCTCAGGAAGGCAGTGCGACGACTTCAGCGTCTGCCGGGGCCGCCGATTGTGTTGCATTCATCAATCAATACCTTTCAACAATAGCTGCCTCAATGGCGACAACCGGCGCCGTGTACTTCAAGAAGTGCGAGACAGTTCCTCCGTATGTGCATATAGCGATCGGCAATAATTCTGATGGCCGTGTCATGACCGGAATAGCATACGACGTGCTGAACTCGAGTGGTTTGCTTTCTCTGCAGCAGATTGAAACGTTGGCTACCAGTTCTCAAATTGCGATCAACGGGTTTGCGTGGGTGGGGGATCGAGGTACTTCACCCGGAACCGGTCTCGCCAAAGGATTTGTTCAAAGAGATTCCCGAGTGCTGGGAAGCAACAGGGAAAACGGGGGCTTATCTGGAGGCCCAGGCTTGAATCAGTTGGCGGTTCTGGTTCAACCCAGGTCTTTGCCAAAGTGGAAGGAGAGTGTCAATGGCCCTTTGTGGAATACTGGCGTAGACGGCGTTCAGCCCCCATACAGCGTTGTCAGTTCATCGACCTCGGTGATCAAGAACGGCGTTTGCCCCAACGACTCAGAATCAGAAATAGCAAGATGGTCGGCGTTTGGGACAACGCCGGACAACAAGGTTATTTTTATGTCTTCAACGTCGAGCGGAGTCACATCTGCTCCTGAGCTGTGTGAGGTGTTTCGAGCCTTGGGTGCGAATCATGCAATCAGGCTTGACGGGAATTCTGCTGCGGGCATGACGATTGATGGTAAAAGAGTCAACCCATTGGTTGGGAAAGATACTATTTTGTATCAGACATCCAGGTATGTAGCCTACGGAGTGGGGATGTCATTCGTTGTTGGAACGGCTCCCGCGACTCCAGTAGTCGGTGGAAGAGTCGCCACTCCCAAGGATCCTTGCAAAGTGGATCCGACAAGATGTCAATGAATGAGTTCTCCCTGCTCACTTCGTCGGCAGCGGGTTGATCGGAAACAAGTGGCTGGTGCCGGTGCTGGTGGTCGAGAAGTGGCAGCCGAAGCAGCCCATCGACGCCGAGGTGCCCGGGGTCACCACCTGGTGGTAGGTCTCCATCGTGGTGTTGGCCAGCAGCAGCGAGCCGCGCAGCGCGGGTGCCGTGGGGCCTGAGGGAATGGAGCCGTCGCTCGTCCACACGGCGCCCACCTGCATGTAGTTGGCTCGCACATCGCCCACCAGCCCGAGCATCGCGAGGATGTCGAGGTTCAGCGAGATCAGCTGGCTGTTGTTGGCGGCCGAGGCGGCGGTGGGTGCATTGCCCCACGGGTTGACGCGGTAGACGTTGTTCTGCCGGATCGTGTTGCCGTTGGTGGCGACGACGTTGCCCGTGTTCGGGTCGATCGTCATTTGCGGCACGAGTGCGCCGCTCTGCGTGCCGCCGCTGGCCATGAAGGACCAGGTGCCGGTCGAGTTGTAGGGCACCTGCACGGTGCTGCCGAACAGGGTGTTGAAGTAGAACGAGTTGTTGGGCGCGTTGTTGCGGTGCTCGAAGGTGGCCCACACCATCTCGGGGTGGCCTTGCACCGCACCGACGATGTGGATGCCCACCAGGGCCAGCGTCTTCGCGACCGTCGGCGACTGCTTGTTGATGGTCCACAGCGCGGTGCTGGTCTTCACGTAGTTGGGCACCGTCGCGTCGATGGTCACGTAGTCGGCCACGTTGGGGACGGTGGCGGCATCGACCCAGGCCGTCTTCAGCTCCAGCCCGAGGGCGTTGGCATCGGGCAGCGAGGCGCCCTGGCCCGCGGCGTAGGTCACCACCGAGGCGAGCCCCGCCGGCGTGTTGGGAAAGGGCGCGGTGGTCGGGATCACCTTGTTCGACACCGCGGTGTTGAACCACGCGTAGACGTCATTCGCGTGCACGCCGAAATACACCAGCGAGCCGTTCATCGACAGCACGGTGTCGCCGCCGCCGGCCTGGCCGCCGGGCTGGATGCTTTGCGTCTTGGTGCCGCGCACCGCGAAGCTGTGGCGCGCGACGCCGGCGGTGTTGGGGATGTAGTGGCCGCCCTGGGCGTCGAAGTTGATGTCGAAGAAGACCGGCGACTCGAGCACGATGCCCCCGGCCGCCGGCGACGAGATCCACAGGAACATCTGGTGCGCCCACTTGTAGAAGTCGCAGCTGGTGTTCTGTGCCGGGAAGGCGATGCTGTTGGCGAAGGTGACGAACCCGCCCTTGCTGACGCGGCCGGAGACGAACCAGTTGCTCAGCTCCTTGGGCGACACCGAGCAGGCGGCGTTGGTGTATTGCAGGTTGGCGGGGAAGGCCTGCACTGGGGTCTGCACCTGGGCGTTGGCCGGGCTGACGGTGGAGGCTGCGAGCGCGGTGGCTGCGAGCAGTCGGCGGGTGATGCGCATGGGGAGGCTCCCTGTGGTGGGTGCCGCCCTGGGCGGTACTGCTGGCGGTCGGGCTGGCGTGAGGCGGATCAGACCAGCGAGGCGGGGGAGGGGGAATCAGCTCCTGGCTGATTCGGGGCAGGTGAAATGCCTAGGGCAGCTGACGGGTCGGCCGGAAGACGATCTCGTTCACGTCAACGTCGTCGGGTTGTTCGATGGCGAAAGCGACGGCCCGCGCGAAGGACTCGGCCGGGATGGCCGTGGCCTGGTAGAAGCCGCGCATGCCTTGCGCCATGTCCGGCTCGGTGATGCTGCCCGGCAGCTCGGTGTCCACGGCGCCAGGCGACACGATGGTGGTGCGGATGTTCCACGGCTTGACCTCTTGCCGCAGGCCTTCGGACAGCGCTCGCACCGCATGCTTGGTGGCGGAGTAGACGGCGCCGTTGAGCATGACCTTGTGGCCGGCCACCGACGACACGTTGACGAACTGCCCGGACATCTGGCGCTGCATGTAGGGCAGGGCCGCCGCGATGCCGTGCAGCACGCCCTTCAGGTTCACGTCGATCATGCGGCTCCAGTCGTCGACCTTCAATCGATCGAGCGCCGAAATCGGCATCAGCCCCGCGTTGTTGATCATCACGTCGATGCGCCCGAAGGTCTGCACGGCCGTGTCGACGAGGTGCTTCACCTGGTCGAGCATCGCGACGTCGGTGGCGACGGCGATCGCCCGTTGCTCCGGGCGATTCAACTCCTCGGCCAATTGCTGCAGGCGATCGATGCGCCGCGCACCGAGCACGACGCACGCGCCCTGCGCGCTCAGGAGGCGCGCGGCCGCCTGACCCAGGCCGCTGCTGGCGCCGGTGATGACGATGACCTTGCCTTTGATTCTGTCGCTCATGGGTGCCTGCTGGTGGTGATGCGGGACTTGACTGTAGGCAGCGGACTGTCAAGCCACTAGTGGGCTGCGGCTTGATCCAGTGGCAAGCACAGGTTGATACTGTCGGCTCGACCCTTCAGGAGTTCACGTGCCCATCAGCGACCTTCGCGCCATCGAGACCTTCACGAAAGCCATCGAACTCGGCAGCATCCGGCGTGCAGCCGCGGCCCAGGGCGTCAGCCCGCAGGCCGCGAGCCAGGCGCTCGCCGCGCTCGAGGAACGGCTGGGCGTGCGCCTGCTGCATCGCACGACACGCAGCATCGCGCTCACGTCCGAAGGGCATCAGTTCCTCGAGGCCGCGCAGCCCGCGCTCGCGGCACTGGAGCGCGCCGCCGATCGCATTCGCAGCGCGAAGGACGAGATCGCCGGCCCGTTGCGCATCGTCGCGCCGAAGTATTCGTTCCTGCCGGTGCTGTGGCCGCTGGTCGACGAGTTCTGCCGGCGCCATACCGAGGTCCAGCCGGACGTGAAGCTCGACGACCGGATCGGCAACTGGGTGCAAGACCGCACCGACGTCGGCTTTCGCATCGGCTCGCCGCCGGAAGATGGTCTTTCGGTGCGCCGGCTCTTCGCGATGCAGCTGATCGTCTGCGCGGCGCCAGCCTACATCGCGGCACACGGTGCGCCGACCTCGATCGAGGCGCTGGCCTCGCATCGATGCAGCGCGTTCCGGCACCCCGGCAGCGGCCGCGTGGTGCCCTGGCTCTTCAAGGTCGATGGCGAGGTGGTTGCCCGAGACATCTTTCCGACCTTGTCGACGAACGACGCGCAGCTCGAGACCGAGGCGGTGCTGTCGGGTCAGGTGATCGGCATGTTGTCGGGCTTGTCAGCGGCGGCCCTGATTCGTGCGGGGAGGCTCGTGCCGCTGCTCGTGGAGCACATCACCGACCACATGGGCGTCCACGTCTACTACGGGAGCCGCACATCACAGCCGTCGCGGGTGCGGGCCTTCATCGATCTGGCCGTGGAGCGGTTGGCTGGGTCCTCGGATTACGTGCTGGACGCGCGGGAGTTCGCGGCGGCGGCATTGAAAGGGCGGGGGAAGGCGAAGCGGCGATCGTGAGCGGTGATGGGCGAACGGAGATTGAATAGAGTGCATATTGCACTCAAGTCTGAAAAATCCTAATATGTGCAAAGTGCATGCATTTCATGGCGTCCCGGCCGGACACGCTTCACATCAAAGGATTCCCGATGACCTCCATCACCCACGACGTCCTGATCGTCGGAGCCGGCGCTGCCGGCCTGACCCTGGCCCTCGAGCTGGCGCGCCGCAAGCTGCCGTTCCGCCTGATCGAGAAGCTCGAACACCCGTTTGCCGGCTCGCGCGGCAAGGGCATCCAGCCTCGAACGCAGGAGATCTTCGAGGATCTCGGCGTCATCGACCGCCTGGTGGCAGCGGGGGGCTTCTACCCACCGCAGCGGGCGTACCGCGAGGACGGCACGTTCGAAGAATCGCCTTCGGTCGTTGCCACTGACGTCCGGCCCGGCGAGCCGTACAACCTCCCGCTGATGGTGCCGCAGTTCGTGACGGAACGCGTGCTCCGGGAGCGGCTGCGCGAACTCGGGCATGCGCCTGAATTTGCGTGCGAATTGACCGCATTCGAGCAGGACGACGACGGCRTGACTGCCCGCCTGGCCGGCCCGCGCGGCGACGAGGTGCTGCGCGTGCGCTACCTCGTCGGCGCAGACGGCGGCCGCAGCTTCGTGCGGCGCGCGTTGGGCATCGGCTTCGAAGGCAAGACGCTCGGGGTCCGCGCGGTGGTGGCCGACCTCCTGCTGCACGGGCTGGGCCGCGACGCCTGGCATCGATTCAATGACGGCTCGATGGAGCGACAGATGTCGCTCTGCCCGCTGGCCGGCACCGAGCTCTTCCAGCTGCAGGCGCCGGTGCCGATGCAGGGCGAGATGGCCGTGACCGCCGCGGCGCTGAACGACATGATCGCCAGCCGCACCGGCCGCGCCGACATCGTCATCGACGAGGTGCGCTGGGCTTCCGTCTACGAGATGAACGCGCGGCTGGCGGACCGCTACCGCGTTGGCCGGGCGCTGCTGATCGGGGATGCCGCGCACACGCATCCGCCGACTGGCGGCCAGGGCCTGAACACCAGCATCCAGGATGCGTGCAATCTGGCATGGAAACTCGCCGCGGTGTTGCGCGGCGCGCCCGCGTCGCTGCTGGACACCTATGAGGAGGAGCGGCGTCCGATCGCGGCCGAGATGCTCGGCATGGCCACGCGTCTGCTGCGTGAAGCGTCGCAAGGACCGATGCGGCGCGGCCGCGAGGTCAAGCAGCTCGACATCGGCCATGCCGGCTCGTCGCTCGCGCTCGACAGGTGCGCGGGAGGCCGGGCGGTTGCCGCCGGTGACCGCGCGCCCGACGCCCTGTGCCGTGGCGCGGGCGGGTTGCCGCGCCGCCTGTTCGAGCTGTTCCGGGGCACGCATTGGACCCTGTTGTGCCACGGGCCGCTCGATGCGGCATCTGCCCCGCCGGCGCGTGCCGGCCTGCACATGCACGTCGTCGGCGAGACCGGCGACATCCTGGACGTGCACGGTGAGTTCCGTGCCCACTATGGCGTCGAGCCCGGCGATTGGGTGCTGGTGCGTCCCGACGGCTACATCGGCGCGATGCTCACCTCGGGCGATGCAGACGCGCTTGAAACGTTCCTGGGCGCCGTGGGCCCGGTCGTCAGCGCGCCCACACCAGCGCGCTGTCGGCCAGGCGCCTGAGCAGCAGTGCCAGGCGCTGCACGTCCTCGTCGGACCAGTCGGTGAGCATGGCCGTCACGACGCGGTTGCGAGCCGTGTCGATCGCACTCAMCATCTCGCGACCCTTGTCGGTGATCAGGGCCTCGTTGACGCGCGCATCGGCCTGCGAGGGGCGGCGCACGATCAGCTCCTGTGCCTGCAGCTTGCTCACCTGGCGGCTGACGGTGGTGTAGTCGCGCCCGGTGCGGTCGGCCAGCTCCATGACGCCGACCGGTCCCAGCCGGTCGATCCCGACCAGCAGCGAGAACAAGGTGCTGTCGAGCTCGATGCCGGCCTCCTTCACCATCTCGGCGTCGCGCTGCGGCTGGTTGATGATCCCGACGAGGTCGACGAGTGCACCGTGCAGCATCCGGATCTCGCGGTCGATGGATTTCCGGGGGGGCTTCTTCTGCGCCATGCTGCGGGGGCGGTGGAGGGGAATGCGTGAAGCTTACATGCAATGTCACGCGTCGGACGGACTGTCCGCGGCGCCAAGCTGAAGCTGCCCACCTCGGGCCACGTGTCGAGCCCGGTTCGAATCAGCCTGCTAAGGGGTGCCGCTCAGCCAGCGCCGCGCCACGCGAGAAGCCGGGTGCCCGGCGTGCCCGACCACGTTGTAGCGGGGCGGCTCGAAGTGGTGCTCGGCGGTGAACGGAGCGCGGAAGCGGCTGGCATCGGCTTCTGGCGAGGCCACGAAGAAAGCGTTGATCCCCAAGGCATCGCAGCCCACCAGGTTCATTTGCTTGGAGGTACCAATATGCTCCAGCGCCTTCAGGCTGGCACCGAACCAATTGCTGCCATCCCACACGCCGCTGGGGGCGTAGGGCACTTCCAGCGGCACGGCGGCCGGGAGCGAGGCGTTGTATTCGATGCACACCACGCGCGCGCGTTGCGTCAAGGCGCGCCAGACATGTGAGGTGTTCTGATCGATGTCCAGCGACAGGAAATCAAACTCCTGCGGCACGCCGGCGTCTTGCAGGAGCGCTGAGATTGTTTCTGCGGTGACGAGCGACTCGACCAGGCGCAAATGCCCCGAAGCAATGAACTGGGCGAAGGTGTCGCGGGCGCGTTGTGCGAACTCGGCGCTGCCTTCGACCCACACGCCGCGCCAACCCTGCTCCAGCAGAAAGCGGGTGTTGTTCTCTTGGCCGTCGCCGATGCCGATCTCGACAAAGAAGCGGTCTCGGGTGCCGATGCGCCTGAAGGTTTCGGCAATGATGCCGTCTTCCCCGTTCTGGCTGTACACCTGGGCTTGATGGCGCGCCAGCCCGAGAGGGTCTGCATAGCGGCCATCGGCACCCATGATTCCTTGTGTGAGGCTGGCCAATGCCGCCTCCTTGCCGACCCAGGTGTTGCTGGCCACACGACCCAGCCAGGCACGCGGGCTGACGACCTTGGATTTTTTACGGAACAGTTTGTCGAACATGCAGTTGCGGCTCCCTCGGGCCAGGCAGTAGGGCAAAAGCCTGGATTGTGGGCCCAGCCGGCGCCGGGAAAAGGCCGGTCACTGCGGGAACCCGCATGAACATTGGGGAGGAGGGAGGAGGGAGGAGGGTGGGATAGGTGACGAGCCTTACCCCCGGCACTGGTCGCAACAGTTAGGGCTGCTTCGTTCCCGACCTGACCCGTTTGGCCGTGCTTCCATGCGGGGAGGCCCGTCGCCGCGGATTGTAGGCGACGGGCAGAGCCCTTCTCAGCGCAGCTGCAAAGAATCGTCGCCGAACTCGATGTTCAGCGGCTCGATCAGCAGCCGCTTCGGCCCGGCCTCGACCGCGCCCGCCACCATCGCCTTCACGCCCGCGGCCTGCGCCACCTCCACCGTGCGCTGCGCGTCTTCAGCCTTCACGAAGATCGCAAACCCCGCGCCCATGTTCAGCGTGCTGTACGCCTCCTGATCATCCTGCTTCGCATGCTGCTGGATGAACTTCAGCACCGGCGTCACCTCGGGCACGCTGTGGATGCGGTACGTGTGCGTCGCCGGGTGCCGCAGCAGCTTGCGCCAGCCGTGGCCGGTGATGTTGGCGCAGTAGTGCGGCTGGATGCCGGCCTTGTACAGCGCCTCGGTCACCGGCGAGTACAGCACCGTCGGTGCCAGCAGCGCTTCGCCGTAGCTCAGCCCCGGCGACACCTCGGTCAGATACCCCTTCGGCAGCCGCTCCACCAGCTTGCGCGCCAGGCTCAGCCCGTTCGCATGGATGCCGCTCGATGCCAGCAGCACGATCGCATCGCCCGGCGCCAGCTTGTCGCCGACCGACAGCCGCTCCTTCGGGTTGATCAGCCCGGTGCAGCTCGCCGCCAGGTCGATGCGCCCCTCGGCCACGATGCCCGCCAGCGCCGGTGTCTCGCCGCCGCCCCAGGCCACCTGGCAGGTGTCGCACGCGGCCTTCCAGCCTTCCACCAGCGCCTGCGCGCGCTGCGCATCGGAGAACCAGTCGGAGCCACCGGCGGCCCAGTAGGCCTGCACCACCAACGGCGTCGCGCCGACGGTGATCAGGTCGTTGATCGCCATCGCGATCGTGTCCTGCGCAATGCCGGCGTAATAGCTCTTGCCGGTCAGCGCCTTCATCTCGTCGGCCACCAGCGCCTTCGAGCCCAGGCATTCGACGATCGACGCCAGATAGAACGGCCCCACGTCCACCACGTAGGCCGATTCGCCGCGCGAAGCCTCGACCTCGGTGAACCCGTGCACCGCCAGGTGGGCGCCGGTCGCCTTCGCGGCGCGCTGCGCGGCCACCTTCAGCGGGTCGATCAGGTCGTAGTTGACGCCGGCCTGTTCGTAGCTGAGCGTGTCGGGGGAAGCAGGGGTGGATTTCATCGGAGCAGCAAGGTCGAAACCGCGATTATCGGATACCACCGGCCCGCGCTCGTCCGACCCCCGGCCGAGGGTGTCAGGCCCCCGTAGAATGCCCCGATGTCCTATCTCGTCCTGGCCCGCAAATACCGCCCGCGTGACTTCGAAGGCCTCGTCGGCCAGGAGCACGTCGTGCAGGCGCTGGCCAACGCGCTGACGCAGCAACGCCTGCACCACGCCTACCTGTTCACCGGCACGCGCGGCGTCGGCAAGACCACCGTCTCGCGCATCCTCGCGAAATCGCTCAACTGCACCGGCGCCGACGGGCAGGGCACCATCACCGCCCGGCCCTGCGGCGTCTGCGATGCCTGCCGCGACATCGACAGCGGCCGCTTCGTCGACTACGTCGAGCTCGATGCGGCCTCGAACCGCGGCGTCGAAGAGATCTCGCAGCTGCTCGACCAGGCCGTCTACAAGCCGGTGGTCGGCCGCTTCAAGGTCTACATGATCGACGAAGTGCACATGCTGTCGAACACCGCGTTCAACGCGATGCTGAAGACGCTCGAGGAGCCGCCCGACTACCTGAAGTTCGTCCTCGCGACGACCGACCCACAGAAGGTGCCGCCCACCGTGCTGTCGCGCTGCCTGCAGTTCAACCTGCGGCCGATGGCGCCGCAGACGGTGCAGGAGCACCTTGCCACGGTGCTGAACGCCGAGCAGATCGAGGCCGAACCCGGCGCGCTGCGGCTGCTGGCGCGTGCCGCCCGCGGTTCGATGCGCGACGCGCTGTCGCTCACCGACCAGGCCATCGCGTTCGGCGCCGGCGCCTTGCTCGAAGCGGGCGTGCGCCAGATGCTCGGCGCGGTCGACCGCAGCCACGCGGTGCGGCTGGTCGAAGCGCTGGCCGCGGGCGACGGTGCCGACGTGGTCGCCACCGTCGACGGGCTGCGCTCGCTCGGCCTGTCGTGCAGCGGCACGCTCGAGGAGATCGCCACGCTGTTGCAGCAGATGGCCGTGCTGCAGGCGGTGCCGTCCGCGGCCGACGAGAGCGATCCCGACACCCCGGCCGTGCAGCGCCTGGCAGCGCTGCTGGCGCCCGACGAGACGCAGCTGCTCTACAGCATCGTGCTGCACGGCCGCGCCGAATTGGGCCTCGCGCCCGACGAATACAGCGGCCTCGTGATGGTGCTGCTGCGCCTGCTGGCCTTCAAGCCGGGCGGCACGCCGGCCCCGCGCCGCGAGGCGCCGGCGATGGTCAGCGGCCGCAGCAGCGTGGCCGTGGTGCCGGCGGCAGTGGCTGCGTCCGCGGCGCCTGTGCGGCGT
>NZ_JBFULV010000091.1:0-23907 GCF_054049715.1 Rhizobacter sp. P5_C2
GACCACCAGCACGCGCTGCCCGGCCAGCGCCCGGCCGGCATTGCGCTCGATGTCGCGCACCAGGCCGCAGCCGTCGGCGTTGTCGGCCAGCCAGTCGTTGCGTTCGTCGAAGCGCAGGATGTTGGCGGCCCCGGCCAGCGCCGCACGGTCGGTGCGCCGCGCGGCCAGCGCGAAGGCATCGAACTTGAACGGCACGGTGACGTTGCAGCCGCGCCCGCCCTCGTCGGCGAAGCGGCGCACGGTGCCGGCGAAGCCGTCGAGCGGGCACAGCAGCCGGTCGTACTGCAGCGCCTGGCCGGTCTGCTCGGCGAAGCGGGCGTGGATGAACGGCGACTGGCTGTGCTCGACCGGGTTGCCGGCGACGACGTAACGGTCCATGGAGGATTCTTCGAGATCAGCGCTGCTCGGGAGCGGTCAAGGTGGTTTCGAGGCCTTCGTCACGCGTGAAGCGGAAGCGCGACGTGATCACCAGCTGGTCGGCGCGCTTGCGCATCTCGGTGCTGAACTGGCCGAACGGCGCGGCCGCCCGCACGATGGCCTGGGCGCGCTTGTCGAGCAGCGGCGATTTCGACGGCCGCACGATCTCGGTCTCCATCACGCGGCCGGCGGCGTCGATCGTGATCACCATCATCAGCTCGCCGTAGATCTTCTTGCCCTGCGATTCGGGGAAGTTGCGGGTGCCGCGGTCCTCGATCTTGCGGCGCAGCGAGTCGTAGTAGATCGCGTACAGCTCCTCGCGCGTGGCCGGGCTGATGTAGCGCTTCTTGGGCCGCGAGTTCTCCTCGTTGATGCGCTTCTCGATCTCGGCCAGCAGCTGCATCAGCTGGCGGCGGCGCTCTTCCTGTGCGCGCGCGGCCGGGTCGCCGCGGTCGCGCTTCGGGTCGGGCGCCGGCAGGTAGGCGAGCTCGCGGCGCACCTGCGCGAGCAGCTGCTGCTGCGTCTCCTGCAACTGCTCGATCTGCTTGTGGGCCTCGTCGGCCGCGTCGCCGAGCTCCATCATCGGCGACGACGGCAGCGGCGAGGTCGCGCGGCCGCGTTCGGCCTCGCCGCCGCCGGCCAGGTTGCGCTGCGCGATCGCCTGCGCCTTGGTCGGCGCTTCGGCCGAGCTGCCGTTGACGAGGATCACCTCCAGCGGCGTGTCCTGGAACACGCGGTTGAAACTCTCCGGATCGACGAAGCGCACCACCAGCAACAGGGCGTGCACGCCGATCGACACCGTGAGTGCGATCTGCAGGGTGGAGAACTTCTTCAGCATCGATCTCTCAGGCGGCAGGGGTGGTGGCGGCCGCATCGGCCGGCGCGTCGTCGGCATCGTCCGCCGCCACGTCGATCGCCAGCGTCAGCGGGCCGGCGGCGACGTCCTCGTTCTCGGCTTCGGCGTCCTCGACGACCGCGTCATCGGCCGTGGTGTCCGGATCGTCGATGCGCGACAGCACGCTCGCATGCACGTCCAGCGTCAGCAGGTCGGTGCCGGTGATGCGCACCTTCACGCGCGCACCGCGCGGCAGCCGCTCGGCGCCGACGGCGCGGAACACCAGCGGCAGCGTGTCGGCCCGCACCAGGCCTTCTTTCATGACCGCGGCGTCGAGTTCGGCGATGCCGTTCTGCTCGAGGTACTTCAGCGTCCAGTAGCGCTCGATGCCCGACTGGAAGCCGTTGTAGGCGCTGTACGCCGCATCGAAGCTGGAGATGACCGAGAACAGCGCGGCATCCTTCGGCTTGAACGGCGCGGCCAGCGCCGCGGTGCGGCCGTGGCGCGCGCAGGCGACGATCTGCCACTGGTTCAGCAGGTCGACATAGCGGCGCAGCGGCGAGGTGGCCCAGGTGTATTGCGCGACGCCCATGCCGGCGTGCGGTGCCGCGCGCGTGCCCATGCGCACCTTGACGCCCGGCGCCATGCTGGCCTGGCTGCGGTAGATGCCCGGCACGCCGAGGTCGTTGAGCCAGCCGCCCCAGGTGCTGTTGGCGAGGATCATCGCCTCGGCGACGATCAGGTCGAGCGGCGAGCCGCGCTGGCGCGTGCCGATGCTGACGCGCTCGTGGCCCTGCGGCTCGGCGCCGTCGTTGCCGTCGAGCTTGAAGTTGTAGTCGGCCCGGTTGAAGAGTTCCGGCTTGCCGCGCACCTGCTCGCGGCCGGCCTTCAGGTGGCGCGCCAGGCGGAAGCAGAACGCCAGTTCCGGTGCGAACTCGTAGGGCGCCGGCGCGTCGCCGAGCAGCGTGGCCTCGGTGATCACCGCATCGAGCTGGTCGTGGCGCAGGTTGGCGGCGATCGGCACGCGCTCCAGCTTCGTCTCGCTGCCGGTGACTTTCAGCGTCGCCTCGTCGAAGCTGACGTACAGCGACACCGCAGGGCAGTCGCGCCCGGCCATCAGCGTGTAGGCCTGCACCACCTCGTCGGGCAGCATCGTCAGCTTGTAGCCCGGCATGTAGACGGTCGACAGCCGGTCGCGCGCGACCTTGTCGACCGGGCTGTCGGGCGCGATCGCGAGGCTGGGAGCGGCGATGTGCACGCCGAACACCACGGTGCCGCTGCCCAGGCCCTGCACCGACAGCGCGTCGTCGATCTCGGTGGTCTGCGAATCGTCGATCGAGAACGCCTGCACGGCCGCGACCGGCAGCACGTCCTTGATGGCCGGGGCCGACAGCGGCGGGAAGCCGGTGCCCTTCGGGAAGTTCTCGAACAGGAAGCGCCGCCAGTGGAACTGGTACGGCGAATCGATCGCGCCGGCCGCCGTCAGCAGGTCGAGCGGCGCCTTCTGCGCGCGGCGCGAGGCCTCGACGACGGCCTTGTACTCGGCGGCGTTCTTGTCGGGGCGGAACAGGATCTTGTAGAGCTGCTCGCGCACCGGCGCCGGGCACTGGCCGGCCACCAGCTCGGCGGCCCAGCCCTCGATCTGCGCGGCCTGCTGCTTCTTGCGCTCGATGCCGAGCAGCGCGGCCTTCACGATCTCTTCCGGCGCCTTCTTGAACTGGCCCTTGCCGAGGCGGCGGAAGTAATGCGGCGCCTCGAACAGCCGGAACAGCGCGGCGGCCTGCTTCTCGGTGCCGGCCTTGGCGTCGAAGTAGTCGCGTGCCAGGTCGGCGAAGCCGAACTCGGTGTCGGGCGCGAACTCCCAGGCCAGGTCGAGGTCGATCTCGCGGGCGAGCCGCTGGCCCTCGGCGATCAACTCGGCCGGCAGCGGCTTCTCGAACTTCAGCAGCACGTTGGCCGCCTTCACCTTCACGCGCTTGCCGGAGTCGAGCTCGACCTGCATCGAGCTGTCGGCTTCGGTCATCACGCGGCCGGCGAGGAACTTGCCGGCGTCTTCGAACAATGCATACATGGGGTGGGATTGTCGCGGAAAGCTCGGGCGTTCCCGCCGGTCAGGGTGAGGCAGCGAGCTGCAGGAAGTGCATCAGGTGGGGCAGGTGTTCCTCGAACCCGCTGAGCGCGTGGTCGCTGCCCTCGACGATGCGCAGGTGGGCGCCGCGGTAGCGCTCGCTCATCTCGCGCCAGTCGAGCACCTCGTCGCCGGTGGCGATCACCGCGAAGTAGCGCGACGGCTTTGCGAGCGCGCCCGGCGTCATCGCGCGCAGCTGGTCGACGTAGGCCGGCATGAAGTAGAAGCGCTCCTCGCTGTGCCAGGCGGTCGTCTCGCCGATGTGGCCGGCCAGGTCGCGGGCCGGGTCGACCGCCGGGTTCAGCAGCACTGCCGGGCAGTCGAGCTGCTCGGCCAGCACCGTCGCGTAGAAGCCGCCGAGCGAGCTGCCGATGATCGCCATCCGCTCGCGCGGCCAGCGCGCGAGCTCGGCCTGCAGGCCGTCGATCGCCTCCTGCGGCGACGCCGGCAGCTGCGGGCACCACCAGCTGACGCGCGGGGCGTGGCGCCGCACCCAGGCCTCGGCCTGGCGCGCCTTGGTCGAGCGCGGCGACGATCGGAAACCGTGCAGGTAGAGGAGGTGGGTGGTCATGAAGCGTGAGGAATGCACGGCACGGAACCTGCAAAGCGCGACGGAGTCTAGCTCGGCGTTCCCTGGGGCGGACGCCCGGCGCGACGCTCTACACTTTGTTTCTGTGCGGCCTCTATCCGACGACCGCAATCGGCCTCCCGGTCGCTTCTCACAAGGACACCGTTGACGTGAAAGATGACTCCCTGATCCTGTCGAGATCCGCCGCGCCTGCGGGCCTGTCGCTGGTGCTGTCCGGCCTGCTGCTGCAGGGCTGCGTCACCACGGTGCAACCGGCCGCGCCACCGGTCGTCGTGATCGCGCCGGCCGGGGCCGCGTCGGCGCCGGTCAGCGCGGCCGCCGCCGCCGCCGCGGCTTCCGCGGCCTCGGCCCCCGGTGCCACCGTGGTGCGCCTCGACCCCACCGCCCCGAAGCCCTTCGACGAGATCATCAAGGGCGCGACCCAGCAGGACGGCTTCGTGCCGGTGTGGCGCAAGGACGAGAAGACCTGGCTCGAGATCCCGCTCGAGCGCCTGGACCAGCCGTTTATGCTGTCGATCAACATCTCGAACTCGATCGGCGAGCGCGGGCTGTACGCCAGCCAGATGGGGCCGCAGTGGCTCGCCAGCTTCCGCAAGATCGGCAGCAACCTGATCCAGCTGGTGGCGCTGAACAGCAACTACGTCGCGACGACGCCGGCGATGCGCGCGAGCGTCGAGCAGGCGTTCTCGAACAGCCTGCTGGGCGCGGCCAGCATCGTCAGCGCGCCGCACCCGCAGCGCAAGTCGGTGCTGATCGACGCGAACTTCCTGCTGGCGGACATGCCGGGCTATGCCACCGCGATCGAGACGGCGTTCCGCCTGCCGTACGCGCTGGACCGCGGCAACTCGTACTTCGAGAAGATCCGCGTCACCGACGACCTGACGACGCTGAACGCGCGCATGCACTACGCGACCGCGCGCATGCCGGCGCCGCCGCTGGTTCCGAGCCCGGTGCCCACGCCGCCGCCGCCGCAGACCACGCCGGACCCGCGCAGCATGTTCGTCGGCTACGTCTACAACTTCGCGAAGCTCGGCGAGCCGATGGCGGCGCGCAAGACCGACCCGCGCCTCGGCCACTTCTTCGACGTCGTCACCGACCTGACGAGCGACACCAAGGCCAACCCGCGGCTGCACTACGTGACCCGCTGGCGCCTGGAGAAGCAGGATCCGCAGGCCGCGCTGTCCGAACCGAAGCAGCCGATCGTCTACTGGCTCGACAAGAACATCCCGCTGCAGTACCGCGGGGCGGTCGAGGCCGGCGTGCTGGAGTGGAACAAGGCCTTCGAGCGCATCGGCTTCAAGAACGCGATCGTCGCGAAGCAGCAGCCCGACGATGCCGACTGGGACAACATGGACGCGCGCCATGCGTCGATCCGCTGGTTCACCGGCGCCGACGTCGGCTTCGCGATCGGCCCGAGCCATTCCGATCCGCGCACCGGCGAGATCATCGATGCCGACATCGGCATGAGCGACGTGTTCGGCCGCGGCGCTCGGCGCTTCCTGGTCGAGGATGTCGGCCGCGCGACCCCGTTCGCATCGCCGGCCTTCGCCGCCTGGAGCAAGTTCGGCGGTGCCGACTACTGCAACTACGCGCAGGAGGCCGCCGCCGAGATGGACTTCGCGATGGACCTGCTCGAGGCGCGCGGCGAGATCGCGCCTGATGGTCCGGAGGCGGATGCCTTCGTGCAGTCGCGCATCAAGGACGTGGTGATGCACGAGGTTGGCCACACGCTGGGGCTGAAGCACAACTTCAAGGCTTCGACGGTGGTCAGCCGCACGCAGCTGCAGGACACGGGCTTCACCGAGAGCAAGGGCATCTCCGGCTCGGTGATGGACTACAACGCCTACAACCTGGCGCTGGCGGGCGAGCACCAGGCGAGCCTGAACAACACGACGCTCGGGCCGTACGACTACTGGGCGATCGAGTACGCCTACAAGCAGATCGTGCCGGCCGACGAGACGGCGGAGCTGGCGCGCATCGCCTCGCGCAGCACCGATCCGCTGCTGGCCTATGCGGACGACGCCGAGGCCGGCGGCCAACGCGGCAACGACGGCATCGACCCGCTGGTCAACCGCTTCGACCTGGGCGACGACCCGCTCGCGTACTACGAGAAGCGGCTGCAGCTGTCACGCGAGCTGTGGCAGCGCGTGCAGGACCGCGCGCCGCAGCCGGGCGACGAGGCGATCCGCCAGCGCCGTGTGCTGCTCAGCGGCTTCCAGCAGCTCAACCGCGCGGCCGACCTGGTCGGCAAGTACGTCGGCGGCATGAACACCGTGCGCGACCTGCCGGGATCGACCAAGCGGCCGGCCTATGCGCCGGTGGCGCCGGCCAAGCAGCGCGATGCGCTGCAGTTCCTGGCCAAGGGGCTGTTCAACGCGGACAGCTTCCGCTTCCGGCCGCAGTTCCTCGCGGGCCTGTCGCCCGACTACAACGAGTGGGACCGCGGCGGGCCGGTGAGCATTCCGGCGGCGGTGCTGCAGGTGCAGGTCACGGCGCTCGACCGGCTGATGAGTCCGGGCACCGCGTCGCGGCTGCTGGACCTGCCGCTGTACGTGGCCGATGCGAGCAAGCGCAACGTGATCTCGCTGGCCGAGGTGTACGGCACGCTGCAGGGCTCGGTGTGGAGCGAGCTGAAGACCGGCAGCGACATCGACCGGCTGCGCCGCAACCTGCAGCGCGAGCATCTGCGCCGCGTGCAGGCCTTGCTGATCCGCGGCGCCGGAACGCTGCCGCCGGACGCGCTGAGCCTGGTGCGGATGGAGGCGGTGGAACTGCAGGGGCAGCTGCGTAGTGCGGTCAACGGGCCGAGGTTGTCGATCGAGAGCCGGGCGCATTTGCAGGACAGTCTGTCGACGCTGAACGAGGCGCTGAAGGCGTCGATGCTGCGGAGCTGACGTTCGTGCGTTCGTGCGGAAGGCGCGTGCGGGGAGGCTGTGGCGCGCCGGACGGTGCGGTCAACGCGCCCGGGGGCGCGTTGACTTCCCTCCGCTGACTGGTTTCATGGCCCGTCGCCCAAACTCCCGCCACTCACTTCGTTCGTTGTGGTCAAACAGTGGGCGACAGTCAGTTGACGAAGCGTGCTGCGCACGCGGGCCATGAAACCAGCCAGCTCCGGCGCCTCGTCCCTATTGGCGCTCCACAGCCTCCCCGCACGCGCCTTGTGCCACCGCACTGCTACTTTTTGGGTGACAAGCGAACAAGTGGGGGTTGGTCCCCGGGTTGGCACCCGAGCTGGGCACACCACCATCCGTTCGGACTGAGGTATCGAAGTCCCGCTCGGCACTCGCAGGCTCTTCGCACAAAGCTACTGGTTCGGCAAAGGCGCGGGCGGGGGGTGTGGGGAGCGCCAATCAGGACGGGGCGCCGGAGCCGTCTGCTTTCATGAACCGCGTGCGCCAGCACGCTTCGTCAACTGACTGTCGCCGACTGTTTGACCACAACGAACGAAGTGAGTGGCGGGAGTTTCGGCGACGGTTCATGAAAGCAGATGGCGGAGGGCAGTCCTCGCCCCGAGAGGGGCGAGGACCGCACCGGCCGGCGCGCCCCGCACCCCCCGCCCGCGCCTTTGCCCGCGCAGAACTACGCAGAGCCCTTCAACCCGCCAGCGCGGCGAGCAGCTTGTCGTGCACCCCGCCGAACCCGCCGTTGCTCATGCACAGCACGTGGTCGCCGGGCTTCGCGGCGCGGCGCACCGCGGCCACCAGCGTGTCGATCGTGTCGCAGACGATGGCCTTGTCGCCCATCGGTGCCAGCGCCTCGCGCGCATCCCACCCCAGGTTGCCCTGGTAGCAGAAGGACAGGTCGGCCTCTTCGAGCGACCATGGCAGCTGGGCCTTCATCGTGCCGAGTTTCATCGTGTTCGAACGCGGCTCCAGCACCGCGAGGATGCGGTCGAGCCCGACCTTGCGGCGCAAGCCGTTGACCGTGGTGCGGATCGCCGTCGGGTGGTGCGCGAAATCGTCGTAGACCTTCACGCCGCCGGCCTCGCCGCGCAGCTCCATGCGCCGGCGCACGTTCTGGAAGCTGGCGAGCGCCTTCGCGGCGACCTGCGGGTCGACGCCCACGTGCTCGGCGGCGGCGATCGCCGCGAGCGCGTTCAGCTGGTTGTGCTCACCGAGCAGCGGCCATTCGACGTGCGCGATCTTCAGGCTGCCACGCAGCACGTCGAACACATGCGGCTCGCCGCGCGCGCGCAGCGCACCAGGGGTCTCCTTGCGCGCGCCGAAGCGCACCACCTCGCTCCAGCAGCCGCGCGCCAGCACGCGCTGCAGCGACTCCTCGCGCGCATTGACCACCAGCCGCCCGGCCGCCGGCACCGTGCGCACCAGGTGGTGGAACTGGGTCTCGATCGCCCCCAGGTCCGGGAAGATGTCGGCGTGGTCGAACTCGAGGTTGTTCAGCACCGCGGTGCGCGGGCGGTAGTGCACGAACTTGCTGCGCTTGTCGAAGAATGCGGTGTCGTACTCGTCGGCCTCGATCACGAAAGTCTTGCCCTCGCCGAGCCTGGCGGACACCCCGAAATTCTGCGGCACGCCACCCACCAGGAAGCCCGGCTTCAGCCCCGCCTGCTCCAGCACCCAGGCCAGCATCGAGGTGGTGCTGGTCTTGCCGTGCGTGCCGGCGACCGCCAGCACATGGCGGCCCTGCAGCACGTTCTCGGCCAGCCACTGCGGCCCGCTGGTGTACGGCAGGCCGGCGTCGAGGATGGCTTCCATCAGCTCGTTGCCGCGCGAGACCACGTTGCCGACGACGAACAGGTCGGGCGCGAGCTTCAGCTGGTCGGCGCCCCAGCCTTCGATCAGCTCGATGCCGAGCGCGCGCAGCTGGTCGCTCATCGGTGGATAGACGCCGGCGTCGCAGCCGGTGACCCGGTGGCCGCCCTCGCGCGCGAGCGCGGCAATGCCGCCCATGAAGGTGCCGCAGATGCCCAGGATGTGGATGTGCATGCCTTACTTCAGCACGGATCGTGCCGCGGCGATGGTGGCCGCTATGTCGTCGGCCGTGTGGGCGGCGCTGACGAAACCGGCCTCGTACAGGGCCGGGGCGATGTAGACGCCGTGGTCCAGCAGGCCGTGGAAGAAGCGGTTGAAGCGCTCCTTGTCGGTGGCCATCACGGTGGCGTAGTTCTGCGGCAGCGTGTCGGCGAGGAAGAAGCCGAACATGCCGCCCTCGCAGTCGGTCGACCACGGCACGCCGTTCTCGCGCGCAACCGCGGCCAGACCGTCGACCAGGCTGCGGGTGCGTGCCGACAGCGCCTCGAAGAAGCCGGGGCGCTGGATCTCGCGCAGCGTCGCGAGGCCGCAGGCAGTGGCCACCGGGTTGCCCGACAGCGTGCCGGCCTGGTAGACCGGACCGAGCGGCGCGAGCTGTTCCATCACCGCGCGCTTGCCGCCGAAGGCCGCCAGCGGCATGCCGCCGCCGATCACCTTGCCGAACACGCTCAGGTCGGGCTCGAAGCCCGGCAGCGCGCGCGCGTACAGGCCTTGCGCGCCGTGCAGGCCGACGCGGAAGCCGGTCATCACCTCATCGAACACCAGCAGCGCGCCGTGCTGCGTGCACAGCTCGCGCAGCCGCTTCATGAAGGGCAGCTGGGTGCGCACGAAGTTCATGTTGCCGGCGATCGGTTCGATCATCACGCAGGCGATGTCGCGGCCGTGCAGGCTGAAGGCCTCTTCGAGCTGCGCCAGGTGGTTGTACTCGAGCACCATCGTGTGCTGCACCACCTCGGCCGGTACGCCGGCGCTGGTTGCATGGCCGAAGGTCGCGAGGCCCGAGCCGGCCTTCACGAGCAGCGCATCGGCATGGCCGTGGTAGCAGCCCTCGAACTTGACGATCCGGTTGCGGCCGGTGGCGCCACGCGCCAGGCGGATCGCGCTCATCGCGGCCTCGGTGCCGGAACTGACCAGGCGGACCTGCTCGAGGCTCGGCACCAGCTTCAGGATCTCCTCGGCGAGCTCGATCTCGCGCTCGGTGGGGGCGCCGAACGAGAAACCGTCGAGCGCGGCCTTCTGGACCGCCTCGAGCACCGCCGGGTGGCCGTGGCCGAGGATCATCGGGCCCCAGGAGCCGATGTAGTCGATGTAGCGCCGGCCTTCGGCGTCGAACATGTAAGCGCCTTGCGCGCGCGCGATGAAGCGCGGCGTGCCGCCGACGGCGCGGAACGCGCGCACCGGCGAATTGACGCCGCCGGGGATCACGCGGCGGGCGCGCTCGAACAGGGCTTCGTTGGTCTGGGTCATCTTCTGGATCTGGTAGCCCGGATGTCAATCCGGGATGCGGTCAGTGCACGTGCCGGGGGTCTTTCGGGGCCTCTTCGTCGTTGGCGGCGGCAGCTGCCTCGCCTTCTTCGCCGTCTTCACCGGGCGGCAGCGCCCAGAAGAAGCGGTCGGGGATCACGTTGCCCATGCCGGGGCGGAAGCCCGCATCCAGCGCCTGGTCGAGGAAGGCGAGCGATTCGCCCACCGCCGCGTGCAGCTCGCTGCCGGCGGCCAGCAGCGCCGCCAGCGCCGACGACAGCGTGTCGCCCGCGCCGACGAAGCTGACCTCGAAGCGCTCGAACTTCTCGCCGGTGATCGCGCCCTGCGGCGAGGCCAGCACGTTGTCCATGAATTGGTCGGGCAGCGGCACGCTCGTGACCAGCACGAAGCGCGTGCCGTGCTGCGCCGCCGCCACCGCCAGCTCGCGCGGCGAGGCCGGGCGCTCGCTGCTCCATTCGGGCAGCAGGAAGTCGGTCAGCGTCTGGTGGCTGCCCACCAGCACCTCGGTCTGCGGCAGCACCAGCTCGCGGAACGCGTCCAGGTAGGCCTGCTGGTCGTCTTCCTCGAGCCACGACAGGTTCGGCATGTAGGCCACCAGCGGCACTTCGGGGTAGTCGGACAGCACCTCGGCCACCGCGCTGACACCCTCGGCGGAACCGAGGAAGCCGACCTTCCAGGCGGCGATGCTGACGTCTTCGAGGATGCTGCGGGCCTGCTCGACGACGACGTCGGCGTCGATCGCGCTGTGGTCGAACACCTCGGCGGTGTCGCGCAGAACGATCGAGGTGACCACCGGCAGCGCATGCGCGCCCATCGCCGCGATCGTCGCGACATCGCCGGCCAGGCCGCCGGCGCCGCTCGGGTCGCTCGCGTTGAAGGTCATCACGCAGGCAGGGGCGGGCGCTTCCTGGTTCGGGTCGGCCTGAGGGTCCGCGGAGGGGGCGTCTGGGGTCATTGGAAGTCCGTCGGGAAAGGTGAAGACGAGCCGCGTTTGCCGGCACTGACTTCTAGAAAAATGTGAGGAATGTGGCGTAGGTGCCTAGAAATCAATGTATTTTTGTCAATCTGCATCGCTACAATCTTTTCTCATTGTAGTGATGCGACAAAAACAAAGTGAGCAATGACCTCAGCGGTACCCGAACCTGGATGTGCCTGATCTGCGGCTGGATATACGACGAAGCTGCGGGCGATCCTGAACACGGTATTGCACCGGGCACCGCATGGGAAGCAGTACCCATGAACTGGACTTGCCCGGAATGTGGCGCACGCAAGGAAGATTTCGAAATGGTCCAGATCTGATGGTCGCTGAGGCTCTTACATGGCGTGCCGGGCAAGTGCCACGGCCGCTTTCAGTCATTGAGGGGATTCTCGGTGAGCAATGAAGCCATCGCAGGCATCAAGGTGCTGGTGATCGACGACAGCAACACGATTCGCCGCAGCGCGGAGATCTTCCTGAAGCAGGGCGGCCATACCGTGCTGCTCGCGGAAGACGGTTTCGACGCGCTGTCCAAGGTCAACGATCACGCGCCCGACCTGATTTTCTGCGACATCCTGATGCCGCGCCTGGACGGGTATCAGACCTGCGCCATCATCAAGCGAAATGCCAAATTCGCCGACGTGCCGGTCATCATGCTGTCCTCGAAGGACGGCCTGTTCGACAAGGCACGCGGCCGGATGGTCGGCTCCGAGGACTACCTCACGAAGCCGTTCACCAAAGACCAGTTGCTGCAAGCCGTGGCACAGCACCGGCCGGCCCGCGCCTGACGCGGCCACCGATGTTGCCCTGCAAGAATTGAAGGAGTAAGACGATGGCGATTCAGAAGATTCTGTTGGTCGACGATTCGAAGACCGAACTGCACTACCTGTCGGAGCTGCTGACCAAGCGCGGCTACGCGGTGCGAACTGCCGAGAACGGCGAAGACGCGATGCGCCGGCTGGGCGAAGAGAAGCCCGACCTGATCCTGATGGATGTCGTGATGCCCGGGCAGAACGGCTTCCAGCTGACCCGTGCGATCACGCGCGACCCGCGCTTCACCGACGTGCCGGTGATCATGTGCACCAGCAAGAACCAGGAAACCGACAAGGTGTGGGGCATGCGCCAGGGCGCGCGCGACTACATCGTCAAGCCCGTCGACGCCGACGAGCTGGTGTCGAAGATCCGCGCGTTCGACTGAACGCGATCGGTACCGTTTCCATCACCTCACCGTCACACGTCGCCCCGCAGGCAGAGAACTGAATGGCCAACAAGGAAGCATTGCGCGAGCTGCAAAGTCGCCTGGCCGAAAGGCTGCAGGCGGCGCGTACGCAAGAGCGCGGCCGCGCCTGGCTGGCCGTCGAGTGCGGCAGCCACGGGTTCCTGTTTCCGCTGCAGGAAGCCGGTGAAATCTTCCCGTTCGCGCCGGCGATGCCCGTGCCCTACACCAGCCGCTGGTTCATGGGCGTGGCCAACCTGCGCGGCCGGCTGCACGGGGTCGTCGACCTGGCGGGCTTCCTGGGTGTGCGCGGCAACGAGCCGGTACGCGAGCAGTCCTGGTTCGTCGCGTTCAACAACGATCTGAACATCAACTGCGCGGTGCTGGTGGACCGGCTCGCCGGCCTGCGCAACCTGCAGCAGTTGAAGCCCGAACCCGACGATGGACAGGTCAAGCCGGCCTTCGTCGGCACGCATTACCGCGACGAAGGCAACCGCCTCTGGCGCGAACTGAATCTGGCACAGCTGGCCACCGAGGCCGCTTTCCTGAAGATCGCAGGCTGAGGCGCGATGCGCGCCGGCCCTCCTGACTGCATTACCCAAGACGACGCAACGAGGCACCTATGAGCTTCCTGAACAAAATCAAAGGCAAGGGCAAAGGCCGTGACGACGCATATGGCGCCGACGGTGCCGTTGCGCTGGACGACGTGGCCGGCCTCGACCTGCACGACGATGGGCGGCCGGACGGCGGCGCCAACACGGTGAACCTCGACTCGTCGATCATCTCGGAGGCCGCGCCGTCCGAGATCGCCGACTTCTCCGAAACCCGGCTGCCGAGCGGCGACAACGCCGCGCTGATGTCGGGCACCGGCGTGCCGCTGATCGGCAACCGGCCGGTCGGACAGCAGCAGCGCCTGCTGGGTGCCATGGTGCTGATCGGCCTGGTCGGCCTGGTCGGCATGACGATCAGCTCGCTGAACCAGGCCAACAAGGGCGCCGCCCAGGTGGGCTACTCCGGTCAGGCGCTGATGCAGTCGCAGCGTCTGGCGAAGTCGGTGTCGCAGGCCTTGATCGGCAGCGCGCAGGCCTTCCCCGAGGTGAAGGAAAGTACCGAGGTGCTGGCGCGCAACGTGCGCGGCCTGGCCAAGGGCGATGCGAACGTCGATGCGGCGCCGGGCGTCGTGCAGGACACGCTGGAACCGCTGCTGCCGCTGGTCGACCGCGCCGAGAAGAACGCGAACACCGTGCTGCAACAGCAGAAGATCCTGACGCAGGTCGGCCAGGCGCTGCGCGCGATCAACCGCCAGTCGTCCGACCTGCTGGAAATCGCCGAGACGGTGTCGTCGCTGAAGCTGCAGCAGGAAGCCTCGCCGGCCGAGCTGTCGGCGGTCGGCCAGCTCGTGATGCTGACCCAGCGCATCGGCAAGTCGGCCAACGAATTCCTGACGATGGAAGGCGTGAGCCCCGAGGCCGTGTTCCTGTTGGGCAAGGACTTGAACTCGTTCCGCGAAATCGCCGACGGCCTGTCGAACGGCAACGCCGAACTGCGCCTGCCGGGCACCAAGGATCCGCAGACCAAGGAGCGCCTGACCGCGCTGCTGAAGCAATACGAAGAGACGCGCACCCAGGCCAGCTCGATTCTGGGCAACCTGCAAGGCCTGGTGTCGGCCCGTGAAGCGCAAGCCGCGATCATTGGCGACAGCGAACCGCTGCGCAAGGGCCTGGAAACGGTGCAGGACCGCCTGTCCACTGTCACCGGCTTCAACGTCGTGAACCTGGGCCTGCTGGTGCTGTCGGCCGTCGTGCTGGCCCTCGGCGGCGCGGGCTTCCTGCAGCTGTATGTGCGAGACCAGGCGCAACGTGCCGCGCTCGCCGAAAACCAGCGACTCGAAGCCGAACGCCAGGAACAGGAAGCCAAGCGCGTCAACGACGCGAACCAGGCGGCCATTCTGCGGCTGATGAACGAATTGCAGACGGTTGCTGAAGGCGACCTGACGCAGCAAGCAACCGTGACGGAAGACATCACGGGCGCCATCGCCGACTCGGTGAACTACACGGTGGAAGAGCTGCGCACGCTGGTGTCGCAGGTGCAGGGCACGGTGGGTCGGGTGACCGAAACGACGCAGCAGGTGGAAGCCACGTCGACCGAACTGCTGGCCGCCTCCGACGAACAGCTGCGCGAGATTCGCGAAACCGGCGAGTCGGTGCTGCAGATGGCGGGCCGAATCAACGACGTGTCGAGCCAGGCGCAGCAGACGGCCCAGGTGGCGCGTCAATCGCTGCAAGCTGCTGAAACGGGTCTGACCGCGGTGCAGAACACGATCGGCGGTATGAACTCGATCCGTGACCAGATCCAGGAAACCTCCAAGCGGATCAAGCGGCTGGGCGAGTCCTCGCAGGAAATTGGCGAAATCACCGAACTGATTTCCGACATTACCGAACAGACCAACGTGCTGGCACTGAACGCCGCCATCCAGGCCGCATCGGCCGGTGAAGCGGGTCGGGGCTTCTCGGTGGTTGCGGAAGAAGTGCAACGGCTGGCAGAACGCTCCGGCGACGCCACGCGGCAGATTGCGGCCCTGGTGAAGACCATTCAGACCGACACCCAGGATGCTGCGGCCGCCATGGAACGCTCGACGCAGGGCGTGGTGGAAGGAACCCGGCTGTCTGACGCGGCAGGTAACGCACTGGGCGACATCGACCGCGTGTCACGCCAGCTTGCCGACCTGATTGCGCACATTTCGAGCCAGGCATCGCGAGAAGCCGAATCGGCCAACGTGGTGGCAGCGAACATCCAGCACATTTTCGCGGTGACCGAGCAGACCGGTGAAGGTACCCGTTCCACCGCACAGATGGTGCGCGAGCTGTCCCGGACGGCCGAGGAACTGAAGCAATCGGTTGCACGGTTCAAGATCGCTTGAGCTAGTGTGTTGCCTGCGGCCCTGATCGGGCCGCAGCCCTTCACCCCACACAGGCAGATGGATTGCCACCGCCCCCAACGCGACGATGAGCGACACCATGAGTGAGACCACAGACGACCTCAGCGCGCTCGCGTGGGTTCACGATGAACTGCGCAAGTCCCTGGACACGGCCCACAAGGCGTTGCGCCGCTACGTGAAGGAAGCCGAGGCGAACAGCGGCTCCGACGTCGACAGCGTCGATCCGTCGGTGCTGCGCACCGCGCGGCAACAGATCCACCAGGGCGTCGGTGCGCTCGAACTGGTCGGCCTGCCGGCCGTCGCACGCCTGCTGGCCGCCAGCGAGGCGGCGGTGCAGCGCTTCGTCGCGAAGCCGCAGAAGCTCACGTCGGCCGAGGTCGACACCATCGAGCGCGCCTCGTTCGCGCTGCTCGACTACCTGCAGCGCCTGCTGGCCGACAAGCCGGTCTCGCCGCTCGCGCTGTTCCCGCAGTACCAGGCGGTGCAGACGCTGGCCGGTGCCGAGCGCGTGCACCCCGCCGACCTGTGGAACATCGACTGGCGCTGGCGCGAGCTGCCCAACGACACGACGGTCAAGCCGCGCGCCCCCGATTCGATCGCCCGCGGCCTGATGGAGCGCCAACTGCTGCTGATCATGCGCGGCGAGCAGATGCCGGCAGTGCAGCGCATGAGCGACATCTGCGCCGGCCTCGGCGCGCAGGCGTCCGACCTGACCCACTCCACGCTGTGGAAGCTCGCGGCCGCCTTCTTCGAAGGCCAGGCCAACGGCCTGCTGAAGGGCGACGTGCACACCAAGCGCGTGGCTTCGCGGCTGCTCGCGCAGCTGCGCACGCTGGAGCGCGGCCAGCCCGACGTCTCCGAGCGCCTCGCGCAAGACCTGCTGTTCTTCTGCGCGCAGAGCGCCTCGCCCGGCGACGGCCGCAAGACGCCGCGCCTGGCCGCGGTCCGCCAGGCCTACGGCCTCGCGCAGCACCTGCCGGTCGACTACGACACCAGCCGCCTCGGTCGCTTCGACCCGGCGCTGATCGTGCAGGCGCGCAAGCGCGTCTCGACCGCCAAGGACGCCTGGTCGTCGGTGGCCGGCGGCGAAATGCACCGCATGAGCGGGCTGGCCGAGCAGTTCTCGCTGGTCGGCGATTCGGTCAAGCGGCTGTACCCGAGCGGCGAGCTGCTGGCCGATGAAATCCAGCAGGCCGTCGTGCAGACGCAGCAGTCCAACGCTGCACCCGAAGCCGCGCTCGCGATGGAAGTCGCGACCAGCGTGCTGTACCTCGAAGCCTCACTCGAGGATGCCGATTTCGACCACCCCGAGCAGGCCGCCCGTGTGCGCCGGCTGGCGCAGCGCGTCGCCTCGGTGCGTGCCGGCAACACCCCCGACCCGCTCGAAGCGTGGATGGAGGAGCTGTACCGCCGCGTCTCCGACCGCCAGACCATGGGCAGCGTCGTGCAGGAACTGCGCGCCTCGTTGTCAGAGGCCGAGAAGTCGATCGACCAGTTCTTCCGCAACCCGGCGCAGCGCGAGCTGCTGATGCCGGTGCCGAACCAGCTGTCCGCGATGCGCGGCGTGCTGTCGGTGCTGGGCATGGACCAGGCCTCGCATGCCGTGCTGCGCATGCGCGAAGACATCGACGGCATGATCACGACCGAGGTCGACCCGCAGCTGGTCGTCCAGTCGGGCACCTTCGACCGCCTGGCCGGCAACCTGGGTGCGCTGGGCTTCCTGATCGACATGCTCAGCGTGCAGCCGCAGATGGCGAAGTCGCTGTTCGTGTTCGATGCCAAGTCCGGCACGCTGAGCCCGCTGATGGGCCGCAGCGCCGCGGCGCGCCAGGCCTCGAACCTCGCGCTGGCGCACGCGCCGGCACCGGTCGAGCCGCGCCTGATCGAACAGGCCCAGTCGCTGTCGCTGACCGCGGCGAGCGACCATGTGCCGCTCGATGAAGTGTCGCGTGACCTCGACCTGCTGTCGCACGAAGCGCAGGCCGCGGCCCAGCCCGAGCTGGTCGCCGCCGTCGAGCACGCCAAGGACGCGATCGCGCATTCGCACAACACCGAAGAGGTGGCGGCCGCGCGCGAACAGCTCTCCGAAGCGCTGTCCGACTTCGTCCACACTGCCACCGACCCGGTGCTCGACATGCCCGAGGCCGCGCCGGCCAAGGTGCAGCCGGCGCTGTCCGCGGCCCCGGCCGGCACCGCGACCGACCTCGGCGACGATCCCGAGATGCGCGAGATCTTCCTCGAGGAAGCGCGCGAGGTGATCGAGACCGCCGGGACGGCGTTGAAGAGCCTGGCGCATGCCAGCGCCGACGTCGAGCAGCAGACCACCGTGCGCCGCGCCTTCCACACGCTGAAGGGCAGCTCGCGCATGGTCGGGCTGAAGGACTTCGGCGATGCCGCGTGGGCTTGCGAGCAGGTCTACAACACCTGGCTGGCCGGCCAGAAGGCGGCCGACCCGACGCTGCTGAATTTCTCCAACGAAGCGCTCGCCTACTTCGCGAAGTGGGTCGACGCGATCGCCGCACAGAACGTCTCCGGTTTCAACGCCGCGACGGTGAAGGTCGCCGCCGAGGCGCTGGGCCGTGGCGATCCGGTGCCGCCGATCAAGGTCGGCGCCAGCTCGCCGGTGTCGCTCATGTCGCTGTCGTTCGGCGACGCCGCCAAGCCGGCGGCTGCCGTGCCGGTCGTCACCGCGCCGGTGTCGAAGCCGGCCCCGCTGGGCGCGTTGCCGCCGGTGGCACGCCCGGTGGCTGCGCCGCCGGTCGCGCCGGTGGTTCCGCCCGCGCCGGTGTCCGCGCCGCTCCCGATGGCCGACCTGACGTTCGACCTGGACCTCGGTGCGTTCGACGACGCCCCGGCCGCGCCCATCGTCGCGCCGGCCGGCAACCTGCCGAGCTTCGAACTGCCCGACACCTCGATGCTCGACCAGCTCGGCGCGGCCGCGCCGATCGACACCGTGCTCGAACCGATGCCGGTCGCCGAGACCGTCGAGCCGCAACTGCTGTCCGCCGAATCGGTCGAGCTGATCGAACTCGACCTGGGCGACGACTTCTTCGGCAGCGCACCGGCCGTCGAAGCCGCGCCGCTGGTGTCCGAGCTGTCGCCGACGCCCACGGTTGCCACCACCGAAGCCGAGCCGGCACCGCTGTCCGACGACGACCAGGTCAAGATCGTCGGCCCGCTGCGCATCGGCATCCCGCTGTTCAACATCTACCTGAACGAAGCCGACGAGCTGTCGCGCCGCCTGACGACCGAGGTTGCCGAGTGGGCCATGGAGCTGCACCGCCCGGTCGGCGAAATGCCGATCGCGCTGGCGCATTCGCTGGCCGGCAGTTCCGCCACGGTGGGCTTCAGCGAGCTGTCGCACCTGTCGCGCCTGCTCGAACACGCGCTGATGCGTTCGCAGGCGATCGGCGTCGGCACGACCGACGAAGGCCGCCTGTTCGTCGATTCGGCCGAAGAAGTGCGCCGCCTGCTGCACCAGTTCGCCGCCGGCTTCCTGAAGCCCGCCGCACCGGAACTGCTGGAGCGCTTGGCCGAGCACGAGATCAGCTCGGCCCGCCGCCTCGAGGCCGCCAATGCGGCGGCCGACGTGGTGTCGCCGTCGACCGACGACATCCCGGCACCACACCCCGAAGCCGGCTTCGACGAGATCGATGTGTCGTTCGACGACCTCGAGCCCTTGGAAGCCGCGCCCGAGATCGTGCTGAGCGAGCCGATGCTGCTGGCGCCCGAGCTGCCCGCGGTGGCCGAAGTGCTCGACCCCGAAGCCTTGTCGGCCGCGGTCGAAGGCTCGTTCGGCAGCAACGACACCAACTTCGCCGGCCTCGGCCTGCCCGAGCTGAAGGCGTTCTCGCCGCTGGCCGCCGAGCCGCATCGCTCGACGCCGGTGCGCGTCGACGTCGACGACGAAGGTGACGATGACGACGACGACATCGACGCGATCGATGCCGTCGACGCCGAGCTGTTCCCGATCTTCGAGGAAGAGGGCGAGGAGCTGATTCCCGAGCTGGCCACCAAGCTGCGCGAATGGTCGCACCGCCCGACCGACAACTCGGCAGCCGCGGCCTGCATGCGCACGCTGCACACGCTGAAGGGCGGTGCCCGCCTGGCCGGTGCGATGCGGTTGGGTGAAATGGCCCACCGGCTGGAAACCCGCATCGAGCACCTGCTGCAACAGGCGACGCCTGCGACCACGCAGGATGTCGAGGCGCTGCAAGGCCGGGCCGACGGCCTGGCCCACACCTTCGAGGTGCTGCGCTCGCGCGATGCCCAGGCTTACGCCGAAGCGGTGGTGGCGCCGATCGCGCCGCCGCCTGCGCCGGTCCGTCCGCCGGTGTCCGCACCGGTGGCTCCGCCGGTCGTGCTGGCCCCGATGACGGTGGCTGCGCCGGCGCTGCCGGTGTTCACCGCGCCGCCGGTGGCTGCGCCTGTCGTGGCTGCACCGCCTGTGGTGGCCCCGCCGGTCGTCGCCCCGACGCCGGTCGCCGAGCCGCTGCCGGTCGCCGAAGCCACGCCGTTCATCGAGCCCCTCGCACCAACGATCCCGGCCGCTGCGCCGGTGGTTCCGGCGCCGGTCCAGGCCGCCGCATCGGCAACCGCGCCGGCAACCCCGCCGGCAACCCCGCCGGCAACCCCGCCGGCCGCCCAGGTCATGACGCCGGCACGCGTCGCCGCCCAGTCGCAGTCGCCGACCGGCGACATCGACTGGTCGCGCTTCCCCGCGACGGCGGTGGCCACGGCGGTCGAACAGTCGATCTCGCCGACGCACTCCGCAGTGCGCGTGCGCGGCCCGCTGCTCGAACGCCTGGTCAACCAGGCCGGTGAGGTCAGCATCACGCGCTCGCGGATCGAGGCCGAGGTCGGCAACATCCGCGGCTCGCTGTCCGACCTGACGGACAACCTGGAGCGCCTGCGCGGCCAGCTGCGCGACATCGAGCTGCAGGCCGAGACGCAGATGAGTTCGCGGCTGGAGCAGGCCAAGGCACAGGCCCAGTCCTTCGACCCGCTGGAGTTCGACCGCTTCACCCGCTTCCAGGAACTGACGCGGATGATGGCCGAGTCGGTGAACGACGTGGCCACCGTGCAGCGCACGCTGCACCGCACGCTGGAAACGACCGAAGACGAACTGGCGGCCCAGGCCCGTCTGACGCGCGACCTGCAGGACGACCTGCTGCGCACCAGAATGGTCGAGTTCGAAAGCGCCTCCGACCGCCTGTACCGCGTGGTGCGCCAGGCGGCCAAGGAAACCGGCAAGCAGGTGCGCCTGGACATCGTCGGCGGTTCGATCGAAATCGACCGTGGCGTGCTGGACCGCATGACGCCGGCCTTCGAACACCTGCTGCGCAACTGCGTGACGCACGGCATCGAGCGCCCCGAGGTCCGCACCGGCATCGGCAAGGAAGCCGCCGGCAGCATCGTCGTGTCGCTGCACCAGGAAGGCAACGAAGTCGGCGTGGAATTCCGCGACGACGGCGCTGGCCTGAACCTGATGCGCATCCGCGACAAGGGCGAGGCGATGGGCCTGATCAAGCCCGGCGAATCGCACAGCGATGCCGAGCTGGCCAACCTGATCTTCACGCCCGGCTTCTCGACCGCCGACCAGGTGACCGAGCTGGCCGGCCGCGGGGTCGGCATGGACGTGGTGCGCTCCGAAGTGAACGCGATGGGCGGCCGGATCGAGACCGCGACCTCGGTCGGCCAGGGCACCAGCTTCAAGCTGCTGCTGCCGCTGACGACGGCGGTGACGCAGGTCGTGATGCTGCGCTGCGGCGGCACCGTGGTGGCGGTGCCGGCCACGCTGATCGAGATCGTGCGCCGTGCCAAGGTCGAAGAGCTGGAGCATGCCTATGCCAGCGGCACCTTCACGGTCGGCGACCGTTCGCTGCTGTTCTTCTGGCTCGGCGCCTTGCTGCAGCAGACGGCCATCACCCAGGAAGTGACCCGCATGCGGCCGGTGGTGGTGGTGCGCAGCGCGCAGCAACGCATCGCGCTGCACGTCGACGAAGTGCTGGGCAACCAGGAAGTGGTCGTGAAGAACCTCGGGCCGCAGCTGTCGCGCCTGCCGGGTCTCGCGGGCATGACGCTGCTGGCCTCCGGTGCGGTCGCGCTGATCTACAACCCGGTGGCACTGGCCACGCTGTATGGCGATGCGGCCCGTGCCGCGACGCTGGCGGCACGCCAGGCGCCGACGCAGGCGCAGATGATGGAAGCGGCGGCCGCCGAGGCGCCGCAACGCCTGGCGCCGCTGGTGCTGGTGGTCGACGATTCGCTGACGGTGCGCCGCGTCACGCAGCGCCTGCTGGTGCGCGAAGGCTACCGCGTGCAGCTCGCCAAGGACGGCATCGATGCGCTGGAGCGGCTGGCCGAAGACCTGCCGCAGGTCGTGCTGAGCGACATCGAGATGCCGCGCATGGACGGCTTCGACCTGGTGCGCAACATCCGCGGCGATGCCCGCCTGCGCGACCTGCCGGTGATCATGATCACCTCGCGGATCGCCCAGAAGCACCGCGACTACGCGGCCGAGCTGGGGGTCGACCACTATCTGGGCAAGCCGTATTCGGAAGAAGACCTGCTGGCCTTGATCGGGCGCTACACGGCCGACGTCACTTTGGCGTAATCTGGTCACCATGCGCTCACACGAGAACATCCGATGTCCCAGCTGGTCGACAACCTCGCCGAGCTGACCGGTTTCCGCGACCGCGACATTCTCGACGTGACCCTGGTCGGCGCACTGCGCGACCTGCTGCGCCCCCTCTCGGTGGCGATCTACCGCAGCGTCGGCGACCAGGGGCAGGAGCGCTGGCTGACGCGGGCCCACCTGGGCCAGCACGATGCCGTGGCGCGTGCCGACCCGGTGTGGACCGATGTCGACAGCCTGCCCGAGCTCGACGCCTTTCCGGCGCGGCAGCAGGCGATGAACGGGCAGACGGTGCTCGCGGTGCCCGGCACGCCGAACCTGACGATCTTCGCGGTCAGCACCGACCGCGAGGTGGTCGGCGTGCTCGAGGTCGAGACCGAGGCGCCGATGAGCGACGAATCGCAGCGGCTGGTCTGCAGCATCCTGCGCATCTACCGCAACTTCGAAGGCCTGCTCGACTACAGCGAGCGCGACACGCTGACCGGCCTGTTGAACCGCAAGACCTTCGACGAGAGCTTCCTGAAGGCGACCAACACGCCGACGCTGGTGTCGCATGCCGATACGCGGCGCGCGCCGCCGTCATCGCAACAGCACTACTGGCTGGGCATGATCGACATCGACCACTTCAAGTCGGTCAACGACAACTATGGCCACCTGATCGGCGACGAGGTGCTGCTGCTGCTGTCGCGGCTGATGCGCAGCAGCTTCCGCTTCCACGACCGGCTGTACCGCTTCGGCGGCGAGGAGTTCGTCGTGCTGATGCGCTGCGCGCGCGAGGAAGACACGGCCATGGCGCTGGAGCGCATGCGGCAGAACACCGAGGCCTATGCGTTCCCGCAGGTCGGGCGCATCACGATCAGCATCGGCTTCACCGAGGTCAAGCCCGGCGACACCCCGAGCGGCGCGTTCGAGCGGGCCGACAAGGCGGTGTACTACGCGAAGGGCCACGGCCGCAACCAGGTGCGCAGCCATGCGGCGCTGGTGGCCAGCGGTGCGCTCGAAGACGACTCCATCATCGGAGACGTCGAGCTGTTCTAGCTCGGCCGGTCTGGCTCGCGGTCTAGCTCGCGGTCTAGGTCGGAGAGTCGGCCGGGTCCGTGGCCCGCGCGGCCTGCTCGGGCGTCTGCGCGGACGCTTGCCCGAAGGTTTGCCCATGCCGTTCCTCGGCACTGCGCACCACCCCCGAGACGACGCCGCAGAACGCCAGCAGGAACACCATCGACAAGGCCAGCGCGGCCATGATCAGCGCGTTCTCGGTCCGCCAGGCGGCCGGCAGGCGCTGCCAGAGCATGGCCGCGCTCATGATTTGAACGGCAGGGCATCAGGCCAGTGGCGGGCCTGCAGCGCCGGGTGCGCGGCTTCGTAGCCGAGGTCGTCCGGCAACGCGGGGGGCAGCAACTCGGCGCTGTCGCTCGGCGACGCATGCGGCGGCACTTCGCCCAGGGCCCAACGTCGCACATCCTCCAGCCAATCAGCATCGCTTGCCATCGTCACTGCTCCTCGACGGAAGCCCCCGCGGAGTGGGGAGCATGGCAAGCATCGTCGCGTGCGGTCGACGCGCTTGCCATCGGCGAAGGCTGCGAATCGGCGTAGGAGCGTGCCTACAGCATCGCGGTGGGCGTTGCCCTACAGCCGATGGCGCCGGCCTCCTGCGCCGCGACGCGGCCTGCGGCGACAGCGGGCGCGCTGCGTCGGCGCGACCATCCTTCCGCATCCCCCGGCCTGTGCCGGCACCGAAAGGAAGCAGCATGAACACGAAGAACTGGTACACCCCGAGCGTCATTGCGACGGCACTGTGCGCCGCGATGGTCGTCACCGCCTGCGGTCCGCAGAACGGCGAACCGGTGGCGGCTGCCCCGGCGCCCGCCACCACACCCGCCCCGGCGCCGGCGCGGGCCGTGCCCGCCCCGGCAC
>NZ_JBFULV010000092.1:0-23873 GCF_054049715.1 Rhizobacter sp. P5_C2
GAGCCTGACATGAGCACGCTCTCCCGCCGCCATTTCATCGTCACCGGCGCGGCCGCCAGCGGCGCGGCATCGGCGATCTTCTCGTGGTGGCGCTGCAGCGTCATGCGCGCCATCTCGATCAGCTTGCCGTTCAGCGTGCGCTCGCCGTGCGCCAGCAACAGCTGCACCGCACCGCGGTGGTCGCCCGCCAGCGTGTGCGACACCGCCTGCTCGGCCATCTCGTTGATGTGCTGCTGCGCATCGCGCACGCGCTGCGCATGCGGCGGGTGGCTGGAGGCGGTGCGCGCCAGCAGCTCGGCCAATCCCTTCGCGCTCGCGAAACGCAGCGCCAGCGCGTCGACCCAGTCGTCGGCGCCGTCCAGCTTCAGCTCGGCGGCGGTCAGCTGCGACACCATGCTCAGCACGTTGCACGCGGCTTCCATGTCGAGGCCCGGTTCGCGCAAATCGCGCGTGATCTCGCGCACCGCGGCGATGGCCGCGCCGAGCTGCTTCTGCAGCATCAGGTTGAACACCTCGACCACCGCGCTGAAGCGCTGCAGGCGCCGGCTCTGCGGTACCTTCTGCAGCGCATGCTGCAGGTTGTCGAGGCAGCGCTGCAAGCCCTTCGAATCGCGCTGGTGGAAGCGCGTGAAGGCCAGCAGCACCAGCGTCTGGTAGTCGAACATCTTCGAGCTGATGCCGACCGAGGCGGCGCGCTCGAGCATGCGGCCCGCCTCGTCGCGATCGCCCATGTAGAAGGCCAGCATGCCGTGCTTCTGCAGCCGGCTGATCGAGCCCGGCGTCAGCGCGGTGGCGCGCTTGTAGGTGTCGAGCGCGCTCTGCAGGTCGCCTTGTTCGACCTGCACGCGGCCCATCACGTCGTAGGCGTCGACGAAGCTCGGGTGGTCGCCGATCAGGCTCTCGAGCGTGCGCAAGGCCGGGCCCGACTGGCCGGCGTCGAGCTGGCTGCGGGCGATGCCCAGGCGCGCCCACGGGATCGCGCCGGTCTTCTGCACCGCCTCGAACATCGCACGGGCTTCCTGGTGCTTGTTCACGCGCAGCAGCAGTTCCGAGCCGATGCGCGCGGCGTACAGCCAGTACGGGCCGCGCTGCTCGAAGCGGGCGGCGCACAGCGCGGCGCCGCGTTCGAAATCGCCTTCCTCGATCGCGAGGAAGATCTCGCCGAGCGATTTCTTGCGCCGGCGCGCCTGCATCAGGCGTTCGCCCAGCGCGGTCGCGGTGTGGGGCTTCAGCAGGTAGCTGTCGAGCGCCGACTCGGCGGCATCGGCCACCAGCGCGTACGAGGCTTCGCTGGTGACGATGATGAAGACAGTGGACAGCGGCAGCAGCTGGCTGCGCCGCAGGTCGTCGAGCAGGTTCTGGCCGGAGTAGCCGGTGGCGCTGAAGCTGTGCTCGCACAGCACCACGTCGAACGGGCGGGCTTCCAGCTGCTTGCGGGCGTCTTCGATGCGGCCGCACTGCACGACCGTGCCGACGCCGAAATCGCGCAGTTGCGCACAAAGAATGCTGCGCGAGGTCGGGTTCGGGTCGATGACCATCGCCCGGCACTGCGCGATATCACGGTCTAGCGGGGCCATCCCCCCCATATCGGTCAGGTGGGATGGCCGCTTGAGCGCTTGCCTACTTGAACAGGTCTTTCACGTGGTCGGTCCAGCTCTTGGCATTCGGCGAATGCTTGCCGCCCGACTTGGCGAAGGACTCTTCCAGCTCCTTCAGCAGCTTGCGCTGGTGCTCGGTCAGCTTGACCGGCGTCTCGACGCTGATGTGGCAGTACAGGTCGCCCGGGTAGCTGGAGCGCACGCCCTTGATGCCCTTGCCGCGCAGCCGGAAGGTCTTGCCGTGCTGGGTGCCCTCGGGCAGCTCGATCTCGGCCTTGCCGCCCAGCGTGGGCACCTCGATGCCGCCGCCCAGCGCCGCCAGCGTCAGCCCGACCGGCACGGTGCAGTGCAGGTCGTCGCCGTCGCGCTCGAAGATCTCGTGCTGCTTGATGCGGATCTCGATGTACAGGTCGCCGGCCGGGCCGCCGTTGGTGCCCGGCTCGCCGTTGCCGGCCGAGCGGATGCGCATGCCTTCGTTGATGCCGGCGGGGATCTTCACCTCCAGCGTCTTGGTCTTCTTGATCTTGCCCTGGCCGTGGCAGGTGACGCACGGCTCGGGAATGATCTTGCCGGTGCCGTGGCAGTGCGGGCAGGTCTGCTGGATGCTGAAGAAGCCCTGGCGCATGTGCACCGTGCCGGCGCCGTTGCAGCTCGGGCAGGTCTTGGCGCTGGTGCCGGGCTTGGCGCCGCTGCCGTGGCAGGTCTCGCACTCTTCCCAGCTCGGGATGCGGATCTGCGTCTCCTTGCCGCGCGCCGCCTCTTCGAGCGTGATCTCCATCGCGTAGCTCAGGTCGCTGCCGCGGAACACCTGCTGGCCGCCACCGGCGCCGCGGCGCTGGCCGCCACCGCCCTGGCCGCCGAAGATGTCGCCGAAGATGTCGCCGAAGGCCTCGGCGAAGCCGCCGAAGCCCTCGCCACCCTGGCCGCCGGGGCGGAAGCCGCCGGCATTCGGGTCGACGCCGGCATGGCCGTACTGGTCGTAGGCCGCGCGCTTCTGCGCGTCGGAGAGCATCTCGTAGGCCTCCTTGACCTCCTTGAACTGCTCTTCCGACTTCTTCGCCCCGTCGCCCTGGTTGCGATCGGGGTGGTGCTTCATGGCCAGCTTGCGGTAGGCCTTCTTGATGTCCTCCTCGGTCGCGTTCTTCGCGACGCCGAGGACTTCGTAGTAATCACGCTTTGCCATGGGTGCTCATGCTGAATTTGGAACCCCCCCGAAGCGCCTTCGGCGCCTCCCCCTCAAGGGGGCGCCGCCAGCGGCCCGGCAAAGCCGGTTCCGCGGCGGCCGCTGGGTCGACCTGTTTTTTTACGCGTGAAGTGTGAAGCAGATTTGCCTTACTTCTGGTCTTTCACTTCCTTGAACTCGGCGTCGACGACGTTGTCGTCGGCCGGCTTCGACGAAGCCGCCTCGGCGTGCGGTTGCTGCGCGCCGCCACCCGCCGCCGCGCCCGCGCCGGCTGCCGCCTGGGCGGCCTGCGCATCGGCGTAGACCTTCTCGCCCAGCTTCTGGCTGGCGGTCATCAGCGCTTCGCTCTTGGCCTCGATGGCCGCCTTGTCGTCGCCCTTCAGCGCTTCCTCGGCGTCCTTCAGCGCGGTCTCGATCTTTTCCTTCTCGCCGGCGTCGAGCTTGTCGCCATGCTCGGCCAGCGACTTGCGCACGCTGTGCACCATCGCGTCGGCCTGGTTGCGGGCCTGCACGAGTTCGAGCTTCTTCTTGTCCTCGGCGGCGTTCAGCTCGGCGTCCTTCACCATCTGCTGGATCTCGGCCTCGTTCAGGCCGGAGTTCGCCTTGATGACGATCTTGTTTTCCTTGCCGGTGCCCTTGTCCTTGGCGCCGACGTGCAGGATGCCGTTCGCGTCGATGTCGAAGCTCACCTCGATCTGCGGCGTACCGCGCGGCGACGGCGGGATGCCTTCGAGGTTGAACTCGCCCAGGCTCTTGTTGCCCGAGGCCATCTCGCGTTCGCCCTGGTACACCTTGATCGTCACGGCCGGCTGGTTGTCGTCGGCGGTCGAGAAGGTCTGCGCGAACTTGGTCGGGATGGTCGTGTTCTTCGTGATCATCTTCGTCATCACGCCGCCCAGCGTCTCGATGCCCAGGCTCAGCGGGGTCACGTCGAGCAGCAGCACGTCCTTGCGGTCGCCGGCCAGCACCTGGCCCTGGATCGCGGCACCGACGGCCACGGCTTCGTCAGGGTTCACGTCCTTGCGCGGTTCCTTGCCGAAGAACTCCTTGACCTTCTCCTGCACCTTGGGCATACGGGTCATGCCACCGACCAGGATCACGTCGTCGATCGCGTTCACCGCGACGCCGGCATCCTTGATGGCGGTGCGGCACGGGGCGATGGTGCGCTCGATCAGCTCTTCGACCAGCGACTCGAGCTTGGCACGCGTCAGCTTGATGTTCAGGTGCTTCGGGCCCGAGGCATCGGCCGTCACGTAGGGCAGGTTGATGTCGGTCTGCGAGCTGTTCGACAGCTCGATCTTCGCCTTCTCGGCCGCTTCCTTCAGGCGCTGCAGCGCGAGCACGTCCTTCGACAGGTCGACGCCTTGCTCTTTCTTGAACTCGGTGATGATGTAGTCGATGATGCGCTGGTCGAAGTCTTCGCCGCCCAGGAAGGTGTCGCCGTTGGTCGACAGCACCTCGAACTGCTTCTCGCCGTCGACATCGGCGATCTCGATGATCGACACGTCGAAGGTGCCGCCACCCAGGTCATACACCGCGATCTTGCGGTCGCCCTTTTCGTTCTTGTCGAGGCCGAACGCGAGCGCCGCGGCGGTCGGCTCGTTGATGATGCGCTTCACGTCGAGGCCGGCGATGCGGCCCGCATCCTTGGTGGCCTGGCGCTGGGCGTCATTGAAGTACGCCGGCACCGTGATCACCGCTTCGGTGACGGCTTCGCCCAGGTAGTCCTCGGCGGTCTTCTTCATCTTGCGCAGCACTTCGGCGCTGACCTGCGGCGGCGCGAGCCGGTTGCCGCGCACCTCGACCCACGCATCGCCGTTGTCGGCCGGCGCGATCTTGTAGGGCATCAGGTCGATGTCTTTCTGCACTTCCTTCTCGGTGAACTTGCGGCCGATCAGGCGCTTCACCGCATACAGCGTGTTGCGCGGGTTGGTGACGGCCTGGCGCTTGGCAGAGGCACCGACGAGGATCTCGCCATCTTCCTGGTAGGCAATGATCGACGGCGTGGTGCGCGCACCCTCGCTGTTCTCGATCACCTTGGTGGTGTTGCCTTCCATGATGGCCACGCACGAGTTGGTGGTGCCGAGGTCGATGCCGATGATTTTTGCCATGTGGTTCTCCTGAATTCCGAAAATCTTGATGTTGTCGAGTTGTGGATAAGTCGGGCCGTTTCAAGGGGCCGGGCTTGTGGATGACTTGATCCTGGTCACTTCGGGGCCGCGACTGTCACGAGCGCCGGGCGCAGCACGCGGTCGGCGATCAGGTAGCCCTTCTGCAGCACGGCCACGACGGTGTTGGCCTCCTGCTCGGCCGGCACCATGCTGATCGCCTGGTGATGGTGCGGGTCGAACTTGGTGCTGGCCGGCGGGTTGATCTCGAGCACCTTGCTGCGCTCGAGGGCCGCCGACAGCTGGCGCAGTGTGGCATGCACGCCTTCGAGCAGTTGCTCCGGCGTCGCGGCCTGGATCGCGATCGCGGCCTCGAGGCTGTCTTTCACCGGCAGCAGGCTGTCTGCAAAGCCTTCGACGGCGAACTTGCGCGCCTTGGCGATCTCTTCTTCCGACCGGCGGCGGATGTTTTCGGTCTCGGCCTTGGCGCGCAGGTAGGCGTCGGACATCTCGGCCAGGCGGGCTTCCAGGTTGGGCTCGGTCGTTTGCGCGGCACTGCCTGCGCTGTCGGCCGGCGTGTCAAGTCCTTGATCTTGCGAAGAATTTTCTGGATTTTGCATGGGTGGATCCTGTCGAATGGCGCGCATATGAGCGCTTTGCCCCGTGTTTCAAGAGGGGCTTTCAAAATAATGCAGGGCCCCGCGCTGGATGGCACGTGGGACCGCGCGGGAAAAAGGCAAGGGCCGGTCGACCCGTGCCGAGGGTTACTCGGGGTCGATGCTGGCGCTCCAGCGGTTCCAGTCGGCGAGGTTGCGCCGGTCTTTCTTCGTGGGGCGTCCCTGTTCGATGGCCAGCGCCGGTTCAGCGGCCAGCTTGCGCTGCTTCGCCGCCTCGTCGCGGCGGGCCACGCTCTCGGCCGTCTCTTCGTACAGCGCCTGCGCGACCGGTGCCGGCCCGCGCTGGTGGCTGAGGCCGAGCACGACGATGCTGCGGGTGACGGGGCCCTGGCGCATCTCGAGGCGATCGCCCGGCTTCAGCTCGCGCGCCGGCTTCGCGGCCTGGCCGTTCACCTGGATGCGGCCCTTGTCGATCTCTTGCGTCGCGAGGCTGCGGGTCTTGAAGAAACGGGCGGCCCACAACCATTTGTCGAGCCGCACGCCGTGGTCGTCGGGGGTGCTGGAAGGTGACTTCGCCATGGACGGTTCGGGGACGGTGCACGCAGTGATCGGGTGCCCAGTGTAGGCAGGATTCAGGCCGGTGGCACCTCGGTCACGGGCCTGAATCGCACCGTTGCGTCGAGGCCGGCGAGGCGCCCGGCGTACTGCCGGTTCTCCAACTCGAGCGTCGCGCCGATCGAATTGCAGATCTCGCGGCAGATCGACAGCCCGAGCCCGCTGCCCACTGTCGGATGCCCGGTGTGGAACGGCTCGAACAGCCGCTCGCGGAACTCGGGCGCGATGCCCGGGCCGCTGTCGCTGATCAGCAGCTCGGCGTTCGCGACCCGCAGCAGCAACTCGCCGCGCTTCGGGGTCTCGCGGATCGCGTTGTGCAGCAGGTTGCGCAGCAGCTCGCGCACCATCCATTCATGGCCGTGCACCAGGCTCGTTTCGGCCTGCAGCTCGAAGTCGAGGTTGCGCTCGCCGATCAGCGGCGACAGGTCGATCGCCACCTCGCGCGCCAGCTCGCCCAGGTCGGCGGTGGCCGGCTCGGGCTGGCCCTGCACCTGCTCCACCTTCGCCAGTGCGAGCATCTGGTTGGCCAGCCGGATCGCCCGGTCGACGGTGGCGTGCATCGCCGGCAGGGCCGCGCTCGCATCCTTGCTCGGCGCGCACATCGCCGACTGCACCTGCGTCTTCAGCACCGCCAGCGGCGTGCGCAACTGGTGCGATGCATCGCGCACGAACTGCCGCTGGTGGCCGTGCAGGCGCTGCAGCCGCTGCATCAGCTGGTTCACCGCGCCCAGCAGCGGCGACAGCTCGGTCGGCAGGTTCGGGTCGGTGACCGGCGACAGGTCGCGGTCGCTGCGCGATTCGAGCTGCGCGCGCAGCGCCTCGATCGGCCGCAGCGCATGGGCGACGACGAACCAGGTGATCAGCGCGACGACGCTGATCAGCAGCGCCTGGCGCACCAGCGTGTCCATCAGGATCTGGCGCGCGAGCCGGCGCCGCACCTCCAGCGTCTCGGCGACCTGCACCAGCGCGACGCCGCGCGCGTCGGGGCTGGCCACCGGCTGGTAGAGCGCCGCGATGCGCACCGGTTCGCCGCGGAACTCGCCGTCGTAGAAGTCGACCAGCGCGTCGTAGGCCGAGCGCTGCGGCGGCGTGCGCGCGTAGGCCGGGAAATCGGCATAGCCCGACAGGAACTCGCCACTGAAGCCGCTGATGCGGTACATCATCCGGGCGTCGCCGTTGTCGAGCATCTCGAGCGCGTTGTACGGCAGCTCGACGCGCAGCTCGGCGCCCTTGATCGACAGCAGCTCGCCGATGTTGCGCGCCGAGCTCAGCAGCGTGCGGTCGTAGGCCAGCGAGATGGCGTCGAGCGCGCGCTGGTAGAGGCTGACGGTGTCGAACGCGATGAAGCAGGCGATCGGCAGCACGATCCAGCCCATCAGCCGGCGCCGCAATGAGTAGGCTGTTGGGTGTGTCATGCGCTGTTGCGTCATGGGTTGCCGGCGACCGGGTCGGAGCGCAGCAGGTAGCCCAGGCCGCGCAGCGTGATCAGCGAGACCCCGGAGCCGGCCAGCTTCTTGCGCAGCCGGTAGGCCACCACCTCGATCGCTTCGAACTGGATGTCGGTCTCCATCGGAAACACGACGCGGAACAGCTTTTCCTTCGGCACCGCATGGCCGGGCCGCGCGATCAGCGCCTTCAGCAGGGCCTGCTCGCGCGGGGTCACGTCGAACACGCGGCCGTCGAGGTAGCACGCCCCGGACGACAGCTCGAGCGTCAGCGCGCCGCAGGCGAGTTCTTCCGATTCGGTGCTCGCAGTGCGCCGCAGCAGCGCCCGGATGCGGGCCTCGAGCTCGTCCAGGTCGAACGGCTTGGCGAGGTAGTCGTCGGCCCCGGCGTTCAGGCCCAGCACCCGGTCGCCGACCGCGCCGCGGGCCGTCAGCACCACGATGGGGACGCGGATGCCCTCGGCGCGCGCACGGTGCAGCACCTGCAGGCCGTCCAGGCCGGGAATCGTCAGGTCGAGCAGCGCCAGGTCGGGCGGCTGGTTGCGCAGCTGCTGCAAGGCATCGCTGCCGTTGTGCACGACGGCCATGTCGAAGCCGCGCCGTTCGAGCGCCAGCTGCAGCGCCTGCGCCATCGCGAGGTCGTCTTCCACCAGCAGGAGTTTCATGGCCGCGAGTGTGCCCTGCCGCGCAAGGGGGTCTCGCCCGGGGCGAACCCGGCCTGACAGGCAGACGACAGCGCTGACGGCAGGGAATGACAGGCGTCTGACAGTCTGATGCCGCGACCCCAGGGCTTGCCCGGATGTAACCGGGCGCCCCTGCGATCAGGATGGCGCCTCTGTTCCGTGCATCACCCTCTCAAGGAGACTTACCCATGCGACGCCTCTTGCTCAAAACCCTGCTGTTGCCGCTGGCCCTTGCGTCCGCTTCCGCGGCCGTGTTCGCCCAGGACAACTTCAAGGTGATGATCGGCGCCAACCCCGGTGGCGGCTATGACCAGTGCGGCCGCGGTATCGGCAAGGCCCTGCAGGAAGCGGGCGTGGCCGGCTCGGTCACCTACGAGAACAAGGGCGGCGCCGGCGGCACGATCGGGCTGGCCCAGTTCGCGAACGCCTCGAAGGGCGACCCGAACGCGATGATCGTCGTCGGCGCCGTCATGGTCGGCGCGATCGTGCAGAACAAGCCGCCGATCACGCTGAGCGACGCGACGCCGGTGGCGCGCCTGCTGGCCGAGTACAACGTGTTCGTCGTGCCGGCCAATTCGCCGCTGAAGACGATGAAGGATGTCGTCGAGCAGATGAAGAAGGACCCCGGCAGCGTCAAGTGGGGCGGCGGCTCGAAGGGCTCGGTCGACCACGTCAGCGTCGCGATGATCGCGCGCGAGGCCGGCGTCGACGCGACCAAGATCAACTACGTGCCGTTCAAGGGCGGCGGTGAAGCCACGGCCGCGGTGCTGGGCGGCCACATCACGGTGGGCACCAGTGGCCTGGCCGAGTTCGAGGAGTTCATCAAGACCGGCAAGATGCGCGCGATCGGCGTCACGGCGCCGAACCGCATCCGCGGCTCCGACATCCCGACGCTGATCGAGCAGGGCATCAACGTGTCGATCGGCAACTGGCGCGGCGTCTACGGCGCGCCCGGCATCACGCCGGCGCAGCGCCAGAAGCTGGTCGACGCGGTCGCCAAGGCCACCAAGACCAAGAGCTGGGCCGAGACGCTGGCCAGCAACAAGTGGAACTCGGCGCTGATGACCGGCGACGACTTCGGCAAGTTCGTCGACGACGACACGGCCCGCCTGCGTGCGCTGATGCTGAAGCTGGGCATGCTGTAAGCGCGCCGGGTCGCGCGCACCACGCAGTTCGGCTGGCCGGCGCCTGTGCGCCGGCCAGCCTGCGTTTGCGGGATGGAATGACGGAAGGACGTAAAACATGAAGAGCAAGCGATCCGAGATCGGCCTCGGGGCCGGCGCGATCGGACTGGGGGTCTTGATGGCCATCGGTGCGGCGCAGATCAAGAGCGAGGCGGGCTATGCCGGCGTCGGCGCGGGCTTCCTGCCGTGGCTGATGGCGGCCGCGATGGCGCTGTGCGGCGTGCTGCTGATCGTGCAGGCGACGACCGGTGGTTTTCGCGCGATGCCCGAGGGCAGCGACGACATCCCGCCGCCGCACTGGGTCGGCATGGCCTGGCTGTCGGCCGGCCTGCTGCTGAATGCGGCGCTGATCACCCACGTCGGCTTCATCCCGTCGTGCTCGCTGCTCTTCGTGCTGGCGGCACGCGGCTTCCGGCTGTCGATGGGGGCCGGGCGCGCGACGCTGGCCGACTGGGTGCGGGACGTGCTGATCGGCGCGGCGCTGTCGGCGCCGGTGTACTGGCTGTTCACGAAGCTGCTGGGGCTGACGCTGCCCGGCCTCACCAGCTCAGGCTGGATCTGAAGTAGAGCATCACCATCATGGACATCTGGAATTCACTGCTGCAAGGCTTCATGACGGCGGGCACGCCGATCAACCTGATGTGGGCGTTTCTCGGCTGCCTGATCGGCACCGCGATCGGGGTGCTGCCCGGCATCGGCCCGGCGCTGACGGTGGCGATGCTGCTGCCGATCACCTCGCACGTCGAGCCGACCGCGTCGATGATCATGTTCGCCGGCATCTACTACGGGGCGATGTACGGCGGCTCGACCACCTCGATCCTGCTGAACACGCCCGGCGAGACCGGCAGCATGGTCACCGCGATGGAAGGCAACCTGATGGCCAAGAGCGGCCGCGCCGGTGCGGCGCTGGCCACCTCGGCGATCGGGTCGTTCTTCGCCGGCACCATCGCGACCGTGCTCGTCACGCTGTTCGCGCCCGGCCTGGCCGAGTTCGCGCTGCGCTTCGGCCCGCCGGAGTACTTCGCGCTGATCCTGCTGGCCTTCACCACCGTGTCGTCGGTGCTCGGCCAGAGCACGCTGCGCGGCATGACCAGCCTGCTGCTGGGCCTGTCGATCGGGATCATCGGCATCGACCAGATCTCGGGCCAGGCGCGCTTCACGCTGAACAACGTGCCCGAGCTGGTCGACGGCATCGAGGTGGTGCTGGTGGCGGTCGGCCTGTTCGCGGTCGCCGAGGCGATGTACCTGATGATGTACGAGGGCCGCACGGACGAGACGCGCAACAAGATGTCCAGCCTGTGGATGACGAAGAGCGACTGGAAGCGCTCGTGGCCGGCCTGGCTGCGCGGCACGCTGATCGGCTTTCCGTTCGGCACCATCCCGGCCGGCGGCACCGAGATCCCGACCTTCCTGTCGTATGGCGCCGAGCGCAAGCTGTCGAAGCACCCGGAAGAATTCGGCACCGTCGGCGCGATCGAAGGCGTGGCCGGCCCCGAGGCGGCCAACAACGCGGCGGTGGCCGGCACGCTGGTGCCGTTGCTGACGCTCGGCATCCCCACGTCCACCACCGCGGCGATCCTGCTGTCGGCGTTCCAGAACTACGGCATCCAGCCCGGCCCGACGCTGTTCCAGACCTCGTCGGCGCTGGTCTGGGCGCTGATCGCGTCGATGTACATCGGCAACGTGATGCTGCTGGTGCTGAACCTGCCGCTGGTCGGGCTGTGGGTGAAGCTGCTGAAGATCCCGAAGCCGGCGCTCTACGCCGGCATCCTGATCTTCGCGACGGTCGGCGTCTACGGCATGCGCCAGTCGGCCTTCGACCTGTTCCTGCTGTACGGCATCGGGCTGCTGGGCGTCGTGATGCGCCGCTTCGACTTTCCGACCGCCCCGGTGATCGTCGGGATGATCCTCGGGCCGCTCGGAGAGGCACATATGCGCAATGCGATGTCCATTGGAGAGGGCAAATGGACGGTGTTCATTGAACGGCCGTTGTCGGCGACTATCCTCGCTGTGTGCGTGGCGGTCTTGATCGTCCCGCCGCTGTTGACCCGGTTCCGGCGCCGCCGCGTGGTGGCGCCGGCCTGACCGGCCCTCCCTCGCAGCAAGGATCCTCCATGAAGTCGAACCGTCGTTCCGTTCTCCGCTGGATGGCCGCTTCCACGGCCGCCGGCATCGCCCCCACGCTGCCGGTGGCCAGCCTGGCTGCCACCGTCGCGCCGCCGCTCGGCCGGCTGCGCATCATGATCCCGGCCAACCCGGGCGGCGGCTGGGACGGCACCGGCCACGCGGTCGGCGACGCGCTGTTGGCCGCCGGGCAGGCCAGCGAGATCGTCTACGAGAACAAGGGCGGCAAGGGCGGCATCATCGGGCTGGCCGAATTCGTGGAGAAATACTCGGATGCGCAGGATTCGGTGATGGTCGGCGGCTTCGTGATGGTCGGCTCGATTGCGCTGAACCGCCCGGCCATCACGCTGGCCAAGGTGAAGCCGGTCGCCCGCCTGACCAGCGAGGTGCTGGCGCTGGTGGTGCCGGCCGATTCGAAGTTCCAGACGATCAAGGATTTCCAGGCCGCGCTGGTCAAGAACATCACCGAGGTGCCGCTGGCCGGCGGCGGGGCAGGGGGCGTCGACCACATGTGCGCGGCGCTGGTGGCGCGTGCGGCCGGGGCCGATCCTGGCCGGCTGGTCTATGTGCCGTCGAGCAGCGGGGCCGAGGTGATGCAGGCGCTGGCCGCCGGCAAGGTGGCGGCGGCGGTGTCGGGCTTCGGCGAGCTGAAGTCGGGCATCTCGTCGGGCAAGCTGCGGGCGCTGGCGATCAGCTCGCGGCGCGGCCTGTTCGGCATCCCGTCATTCCGCGAGCAGCGCCTCGACGTCGACCTGGCGAACTGGCGCGGCATCTTCGCGCCGTCCGGCATGTCCGATGCGCAGGTGGCCAACGTGCGCACGGCGCTGCAGAAGGCGACCCAGCACCCGAGCTGGCAGGCCGCGCTGGTGCGCAACGACTGGCAGCCCAGCTGGCAGGTCGGCACCGAGTTCAGCGAGTCGATGGAGCTCGACAAGGCGATGGCCGACGCGCTGGTCTACATCCTGAAGCTGAAGACGGCCTGATCACCACCCCTGCATGTGACGGGTCGCGATGCCGGTGAGCGCCGCGATCCACTCATGCTGGTCGTTCAGGCAGGGGATGTAGTTGAACTCCGCCCCGCCCGCGTGCAGGAAGGCGTCGCGCGCCTCCTGCGCGATTTCCTCGAGCGTCTCCAGGCAGTCCGCGGTGAAGCCCGGGCACATCACGTCGACGCGCTTGACGCCTTGCTTCGCCAGCCCGACCAGCGTCGGCTCGGTGTAGGGCTGCAGCCATTCAGCCTTGCCGAAGCGGCTCTGGAAGGTCACGACCCATTGGCCGTCCTTCAGGTCGAGCCGCTGCGCCAGCAGGCGCCCGGTCTCCAGGCATTCGCTGTAGTAAGGGTCGCCGAGGTCGCGCGTGCGCCGAGGCATGCCGTGGAAGCTCATCACCAGCTTGTCGGGCCGGCCATGCGACATCCAGTGGTCGGACACCCGCTTCGCGAGCGCCGCGATGTACGCCGGGTCATCGTGATAGCGGTTGACGAAGCGCAGCTCGGGCAGCGCGCGCACCTTCTGCGCCCACTGGTAGATCGCATCGTTGACGCTCGCGGTCGTCGCCGCGCAGTACTGCGGGTACATCGGCAGCACCAGGATGCGGGTGGCGCCTGCCGCCTTCAGCGCGTCGAGTTCGCGGCCGATCGCCGGCGTGCCGTAGCGCATCGCGAACGCCACCGGCACCCTGCGGCCGCGCTCGCCCAGGTAGCCGGCCAGCAGCTTGGCCTGCTTCTGCGTCCAGACCTTCAGCGGCGAGCCTTCGGGCAGCCACACCGTCGCGTACTTGGCGGCCGACTTGGCCGGCCGCACGCGCAGGATGATGCCGTGCAGGATCAGCCACCACAGCACCCGCGGGATCTCGACGACGCGCGGGTCGCTGAGGAACTGGGCGAGGTAGCGACGCACCGCGGGCGCGGTCGGGGCATCGGGGGTGCCCAGGTTGCACAGCAGGATGGCGGTGCTGGAGGCGGGACGGGCGGGAGCGGGAGGTTCGGCGAAGAAGCGCATCGGCCGGATTATCGCGGCAGCCTCCCGCGGCTGCGTCAGCCGGCCAGCGCGCCGGCCAGCGCGGGCGATTGCAGCAACTGGTCGATGTCGGCCACCACCGCGGCGATGTCGATCGGCTTGGTCCAGTAGCCGATGAAGCCGGCCTCGTACGCGCGCTGCACGTCCTCGGGCATCGCATCGGCCGAGCACATGTAGGCCGGCGCGCGGGCCAGGCCCGGCAGCTTGCGCAGCTGGTGCAGCACCTCGAAGCCGGTCATGCCCGGCAGGTGGGCGTCGAGCACCAGCACCTCGGGCTGCCATTCGCGCGCGATCGCCAGCGCCTCTTCGCCATCCTCGGCGATGCGCAGGTCGATCGTGCCGTGGTGCATGCGCAGCGCCTCCTCGAACAGGATCGCGTTGATGCGGTTGTCCTCGACGTACATCATGCGCAGCGCACTGCGGCCTGCAGGCGCAGGGGCGGTCGCGGCATCGCACAGGGCATCGGCCAGCGGCGCGGGCTCGCTGCTGGCCGCCTCGAGATCGCAGACCATGTCGAGCCGCACGCAGGTGCCCTGACCGAGCGTGCTCGTCACCTGCAGGTCGCCGCCGATCGCCTGCATCAGGCTGCGCGCGATGATCAGGCCGAGGCCGGTGCCCTCGATGGCCGAGGTCTCCCTGCCGAGCCGCTCGAAGGGCTGGAACAGCCGGCCCATCTGCTCGGGCGTCAGGCCGGCGCCTTCGTCCTCGATCATCAGCGTGAGCCGCTCGGGGCTGTCCTGGCGCACCGTCCAGCGCACCGCGCCGCCGGGGCGGTTGTACTTGACCGCGTTCGACGCCACGTTCAGCAGCACCTGGCGCAGCCGCTGCGCATCGGCCTGCACATGCAGCGGCGACGGCAGCTCGTTCTCGAAGCGGATCCCGCGCGTGTGCGCCATCGGCGCCAGCAGGTCGATCGTGCGCGCGACGATGTCGTCGAGCGCCACCCGTCCCATGTCCAGAGTCAAGGCACCTTCCTCCACCTTCTGCAGGTCCAGCACATCGTTGATCAGTGCCAGCAGGTGCTGGCCGGCGTCCAGCACGTGGTCGGCATAGTCGTGCACCTTGTCGAGGTCGACCTCGTCGACGCTCATGCGCATCAGCTGCGAGAAGCCGATCACCGCGTTGAGCGGCGTGCGCATCTCGTGGCTCATGCGCGACAGGAACTCGCTCTTGGCCCGGTTGGCGAGCTCGGCGGCCTGCTTGTCGCGCAGCGCCTGGTCGGCCTGCTTGGTGCGCGTGATGTCGGAATGCGTGCCGACCACGCGGCGCGGGCTGCCGTCGGCATGCCGCTCGACGATCTTGCCGCGGTCGAGCACCCACAGCCAGTGGCCTTCGCGGTGCTGCAGCCGGTGCTCGGTCTCGTAGGCCTCGGTGTCGCCGCGCCGGTAGGCCTGGATGGCCCGCATCACGCGCGCCTTGTCGTCCGGGTGGATGCGGCGCGACCACTCCTGGATGGTGTTGCCGACCTCGTCGTCGCGGTAGCCGAGCATCTCTTTCCAGCGCGGCGAGTAGAACGCGACGTTGCGGTCTTCGTCGAAGTCCCAGACGCCGTCGCCGGCGCCTTCGAGTGCGAACTTCCAGCGCTCCTCGGCCGCCTTCAGGGCCTGCTCGGCGGCGCGCTGCTGCGTCACGTCGCGCGTCACGTACAGCACGCGCGCTCCGGACATCGGCGAGATCCGCGCCTCGAAGCTGCCGGGGCGGCCGCCGGACGTCACCAGCTCGTACTCGAGGCACTGCACCTCGCCGGTCTGCAGCGCGCGGCGGATCGCCGGCAGCACCTGCTCGGCCAGCTCCTGCGTGACGCCCTGCACGAAGGGCCGGCCGCGCACGCTCTCCCAGCTGTGGACGAGGAAGGGGTGCTTCGGGTCGCCGCATTCGAGGTAGCGGCCATCGGCATCGAGCACGAACCAGAGGTCGGGCACGGCGGCCAGCACCGCGCCGAGCCGCGCCTGCGCCTCTTGCGCCTGCAGCTGCTGGCGCGCCAGCTCCAGTTCGGCGTGCTTGCGGTCGGTGATGTCGACCGACAGGTGCACCAGGCTGCCGTCGCGCAGGCAGCGGTCGTTGACGATCAACCAGCGGTTGCGCCAGCGCAGCTCGTGCTGGGCGCTTTCTTCGGAGACGAGGCCGAGCCGCCATTGCACGAAGGCCTCTTCGTTGCCGACCGCATCGGGGTAGTCGCCACGCGCCACCATGCCGCGCACCATCTCGGGCCAGGTCATGTCCTCGACCGGGAGGGTGCGCCCGACGGAGCGCCGCCAGGCCGCGTTCGACTGCAGCATGCGGCCGTCCGGCGCGCTGATCATCACGCCGGCGTTCATGCTCTCGAGCGCATCGCTCAGCAGCTGCTCGGCGCGGCGTGCGGCGCTTTGTGCCTGCAGCCGCGCATGGATGGTGGTGGCCGAGCCGCGGTAGCCGCGGAACCGGCCGTTGCTGCTGAACACCGGCACGCCGCTGATCGACAGCGTCAGCAGGCCGGCCGGGGAAGGGCGGTCGGCGACCAGTTCGGTGAACGGCTCGCGTTGTGCGAGCGCCGCCTCGTAGCGCGGCCACGAGGCGGCGTGCTCGCCGCCATGCGGCTGGTACAGCTCGGGGAAGCCGCGGCCCAGGTCGTGCTGCAGCGGCAGGCCGATGCAATGCTCGAAGTTTTCGGACAGCCAGCTGAGCCGGCCCTGGTCGTCGGTCTCCCACAGCCAGCTGTTGCCGGACTGGCTGGCCGCCCGCACGCGGGCCTCCTGCAGCCGCCAGCGCTGTTCGCGCAGCCGGGCATCGAGCAGCGCGCTGGCCAGCAGCGCGAGCTCGTGCAGCGCCAGCCATTGCGCGGCGTCGAGCCGCGCCGGGGCGGTGTGGATCGCGCAGACCGTGCCGATGCGCCGATCGTCGACCCGCAGCGGCACCGACGCATAGGCGCGGATGCGCGGGCCGCCGGTGACCAGCGGGTTGTCGCCGAAGCGCGGGTCGTCCAGTGCGTCGGCGACCTCGAAGGCCGCGGGCTGCAGGATCGCGTGGCCGCAGAACGATTGGTCGCGAGGGGTTTCGCGCACGTCGAGGCCGACGGTGGCCGGGAACCACTGGCGCTCGGCGTCGACCAGGCTGATCGCGGCGATCGGCCAGCCGGTGCGGGCGGCGATCTGGCGGGCCAGCGCGACGAAGGCCGGATCGACGACGGTGTCGAGCACGCGGAGTTCGCGCAACACGCGCAGGCGCTCAGGCTCGTCGGCGGGCAGGTCGGCCGGTGTCATGAAGCGCGGAAGGCGGGATTCATGGGTGTGTGCTGCTCGGTGGCCGGTCGACTGTAGCGGACAATCCGACGGGTCGCCGCACCGTTGCCGCGCTGGATTCCACAGCCCCCATGACTGCTTTCCCTGTCAGTTCGCCGCTTGCCTTGACGCTGGATCTCGACGACACGCTGTGGCCGGTCTGGCCGGCGATCGAGCGGGCCGAACACCATCTGCACGGCTGGCTGCACGAGCATGCACCGGCCACGGCGCAGCGCTTCGATCCGCCGGCGCTGCGCGCCTTGCGCAATGCGGTGGAGGCCGAGCACCCGCAGTGGCGCCACGACCTGAGCGCGATCCGCCGCGAGAGCATCGCGCGCGCGTTGGCGATGACCGGGCACGATCCGCAGCTGGCTGTACCGGCGTTCGACGTGTTCTTCGCGGCACGGCAGCGGGTGGAGTTCTTCGACGATGCGTTGCCGGGCCTGGCGCGGCTGGCGGCGCGCTTTCCGCTGTATGCAGTGACCAACGGCAATGCCGACCTGGCGACGGTCGGCATCGCGCAGCATTTCCAGGGCAGCCTGAGCTCGCGCGAACTCGGCATCGGCAAGCCGGATGCGCGGATCTTTCACCTGGCCTGCGAGCGGCTGGGTGTGCTGCCGGCGCAGGTGCTGCATGTCGGCGACGATCTGCAGCTCGACGTGCATGGCGCGCGCGATGCCGGATTGCAGGCGCTGTGGCTGCATCGGCCGGGCCATGCGGTGGGGGATCTGCCGGCCGGTTGCGGTCAGGCGGCCACCTTGCTTGAACTCGCCGAGATGCTCGGCTGCTGAGTGTTCAGCGGTTGAATTCGAACGGCGCCTGCGGCTGCGTGTCGGAGAACTTCATCACTTCGAAGCGCACGCACGGCGAGGTCGGATCGACCGGCGAGGCCCCCAGCCCGATCGCGCCGCTGCCGTGCAGCGTGCAGGTGCCGCGGCGCAACTGCACGATCTCGGAATCGCTGGAGAAGCGCACGTAGGTGCCGTTGTAGCTGAGGTCGGTCAGCTGGAAGGCGCCGCCATGCCAGTCGATGCGCGCATGCGAGCGCGAGACCCGCGAATCGTCGATGCAGTAGGTGGCCTGCGGGCTGCGGCCCAGCACCACCGGCAGGCTCGGGCCCGCATAGACGCGGTTCAGGTCGAGCCACGCGAGGCGGATGCCTTCGGGCTCGGTGGTGGTCGGCAGCAGGTCCCCATAGGCCGTGGCCGCGGTGTCGCCGAAGCGCCGGCCTTCGAGCAGGTAGACGTGCACCGGCTCGACGCGGCCGCGCAACTGCACGCGGTCGAGGCTGCGAAAGCGCGCGCTGTTCTCGGCGTCCTGTGCCGAGAACACGGTGGCGGTGGTCAGGGTCTCGTTGTCGCCGGCATGGTCGAGCAGGCGCGCCGCGACGTTGACCGCATCGCCGAAGCAATCGCCCGACATCGCGACCACCTCGCCGTGCGCCAGCCCGACCTGCAGCTTCAGCACCGGCGAGCGCTGCACCGCGGCTGGCGAGCCGACGGCAGGGTTCGACGGCGGCACGATGCGGTCCAGCGACTCGTGCATGCCATCGGCGGCGGACACCGCTTCGATCGGGTTCTCGAACACCGCCATCAGGCCGTCGCCCAGCGTCTTGACGACGGTGCCGCGGCAACTGGTCACCACATGGGCCAGCAGCGCGACGCTGTGGGTGACGACCGTCGTGGCCTCGGCGTTGCCCAGCGTCTCGTACAGCGCCGTGCTGCCGCGGAGATCGGCAAACAACACGGTGCGCTGCAGGATCTGGGTCATAAGCGTGAAGTTTATGGCAACTGGCGGCCTCGGAAGGCGCAAAAAAGGCCCCGAAAGCAGTGCTCGCGGGGCCTTTGCAGCGAGGCTGCAGGTCGATCAGAGGTTGTCCAGATACGTGCGCAGCTTGTCCGAACGGCTCGGGTGCTTCAGCTTGCGGATCGCCTTCGCCTCGATCTGGCGAATGCGCTCGCGCGTCACGTCGAACTGCTTGCCGACTTCTTCCAGCGTGTGGTCGGTGCTCATCTCGATGCCGAAGCGCATGCGCAGCACCTTGGCTTCGCGCGGCGTCAGGCTGTCGAGGATGTCCTTCACCACATCGCGCAGGCCGGCCTGCATCGCCGCTTCGATCGGCGCGGTGTTGTTGGTGTCCTCGATGAAGTCGCCCAGGTGCGAATCGTCGTCGTCGCCGATGGGGGTTTCCATCGAGATCGGCTCCTTCGCGATCTTCATGATCTTGCGGATCTTGTCTTCCGGGATCTCCATCTTCTCGGCCAGCGTCGGGGCATCGGGTTCGAAGCCGAATTCCTGCAAGTGCTGGCGCGACAGCCGGTTCATCTTGTTGATCGTCTCGATCATGTGGACCGGGATGCGGATCGTGCGCGCCTGGTCGGCGATCGAGCGGGTGATGGCCTGGCGGATCCACCACGTCGCGTAGGTCGAGAACTTGTAGCCGCGGCGGTATTCGAACTTGTCGACCGCCTTCATCAGGCCGATGTTGCCTTCTTGAATCAGGTCGAGGAACTGCAGGCCGCGGTTGGTGTACTTCTTCGCGATCGAGATCACGAGGCGCAGGTTGGCCTCGATCATTTCCTTCTTCGCGTCGCGCGAGGCCTTCTCGCCCTCGTTCATGCGCTTGTTGATCTGCTTCAGGTCCTCGAGCGGCACGACCGCGCGGGCCTGCTGGTCGGTCAGCTTCTTCTGCAGCTCCTGCACCGGCGGCAGGTTGCGCGCCAGCACCGCGCTGTACGACTTGCCCGCCGCCGCTTCCTTCTCCGCCCACTTCAGGTTCAGGATGTTGGGCGGGAAGTTCTTGATGAAATACTCTTGCGGCATGCCGCACTTGTCGACGAGGATCTTGCGCAGCTCGCGTTCGTAGCGGCGCACGTCGTCGACCTGCGAGCGCAGGATGCCGCACAGCTTCTCGATGGTCTTGACCGTGAAGCGGATCGTCATCAGCTCGGTGCTGATGGCCTGCTGGGCCTTGTTGTACGGCGCCGACTGGTAGCCGTCCTTCTCGAAGGCCTTGCGCATCTTGTCGAAGTTCTCGCGCAGGTTGGCCAGCTTGGTCAGCGCCGCGCCCTTCAGTTCTTCGAGCTTCTTGGTCAGCGCCTTGCTGCCGCCGTTGCCGTCGTCGTCGTCTTCCTCGTCGAAGAAGTCGACGTCTTCCTCGGCCACGTAGTCGTCCGCCTCGTCTTCGGAGACGAAGCCGTCGACCACCTCGGAGATCGTCATCTCGCCGGCGCCGATGCGGTCGGCATAGACCAGGATCTCGGCGATGGTGGTGGGCGATGCGCTGATCGCCAGCATCATGGCCTGCAGGCCGCCTTCGATGCGCTTGGCGATCTCGATCTCGCCTTCGCGCGTCAGCAGCTCGACCGTGCCCATCTCGCGCATGTACATGCGCACGGGATCGGTGGTGCGGCCGAACTCGGAGTCGACGGTCGACAGCGCCGCCTCGGCGGCTTCCTCGGCCTCTTCCTCGGTGGCGGTGGTGGTGCCGCCGCCGGCGATCAGCAGCGTCGCGGCGTCGGGCGCCTGCTCGTACACCGCGATGCCCATGTCGTTCAGCATCGACACGATGGCTTCGAGGATGTCGGCGTCGACCAGCTTCTCGGGAAGGTGGTCGTTGATTTCCTGGTGGGTCAGGAAGCCGCGCGTCTTGCCCATCTTGATGAGCGTCTTCAGCTCATGGCGGCGCTTGGCGACTTCTTCTTCGGTGAGCGCGGTCTCGTCGAGGCCGAACTCGCGCATCAGCGCGCGCTCTTTCGCGCGCGACACCTTCATGCGCAGCGGCTTGACCTTGGCGGTCTTGTCGTCGGTGCCGGCCGCTTCGGGCTCGGGCTCGCCTTCGATTTCGGCTTCGACGTCGGAGAAGTCCTCCTCGGGCACTTCTTCCTTCTTGGAGGCCACGGCGCCGGCCTTCGGCTTGCGGCCCGGCTTGCCCTTGGCTTCGGCAACGGCGACCGACTTGTCGGCTGCGGCCTTGGCGGCCGGCTTGGCGACGGCCTTCTTCTTGTCTTCAGCCTCGGCCTTGCCGGCCTTCACGGCTTTCGATGCAGCGGCGGGCTGTGCTGCCTTGGCGGGGGCGCTCTTCTTCGCGGTCATGCAAATCCTCGAATGGTGGTGGTCGTCACGCCGAACCAAGCCCCCAGGGTCCAAGCCAGGAGGCGGCTCGACTGGGCCCTGTTCAGCGGAGGTCCAAAGACGTAGCGAGGCCCGTATCAAGCCTTAGCTTGGGGCCGCAATCAATTGGGCAAGGTCGCGTGACATCTAACGGAGTACAGCCCTTGCGGGATAAGGTGGCCTTGCGGTGGGGACCCTGGGTCAGAGGGTGGCCGGGGCCCGGAGGTGCTGTCTTGGTACCGTTCGTCACTCTTGCCGAGTAACCCTCGATTATCGGCGAAAGAGTGCGTTACGTCAAAGTCACGTTGAAGGCGGTGGTTTCATGCTTTGCATGCGCTGTCGCTTCTGCGCATCGAGTTCGCGCCATTGCACGAGTGCCGCCGGGTCGGTTTCAGCCTGCCGGATCAGCAGCTCCAGGCGCGCCGACAGCAGCTCGACCCACATGCCGTCGATCACGCGGCGCAGGTCGGCGAACTGCATTTCGTCCTGCAGCACGCCCGGCGGGACGAGGCGGCGGCTTTCGTCCGCCCATTCGCCCTCGTGCAGGGCTTGCTCGAGCACGGCCCACGGTGTCGCCCCATGTTCCAGCAGGTGGCGCTCCAGCCAGGTGATCAGCGATCCGTGCGGCGCCGGCAGTTCGTGCAGCAGCTGGTGGTCGTCGGTGCCGAGCTGGTCCCACCAGTCGCTGTGCAGCAGCAGCAGCCGCAGCACGGTGTCCGCCGGGCTGGTGGGCAGGGTGCGCACCTTCGACTGCGGCAGGAACGGGCCGCTCTCCTCGTAGCGCTCCCGCTCGGCTCGCCTGGCCTTCCAGTCCTTGGACGACTCCTTGGTCCACTTGCGGCCGCCGCCGCCCGGGCTCCAGCCGCCGCCCTCGCGTCGCTGGGGGCGCTCGTGCTGGGCGGCCGGCGCGCCATCGTCCGGCGGGCCATAGCTGTCGTCGCTCGGCGGCTCGTGGCGGTTGGACGCGGAACCGCCGCCGTGCCGCGGCGCCGCCGAGGTCTGCCACAAGTGCGTCAGGTCGGTCGATGCGATGCCGCCTTGCTGCGCCAGCTCGGCCAGCAGCTGCAGCTTCAGCGCCCCGTCCGGCAGCGCCGACCACAGCGGCTTCGCGTTGGCGAGGAACTTGGCCCGGCCTTCGGCGGTCGACAGGTCGCCGCCATCGCGGGCGGCTTCGACCAGCTGGCGCGACAAGGGCACCGCCTGCGCGACGCAGGTCTCGAAGGCTGCGGCGCCCAGTTCGCGCACATACGAATCCGGATCGTGCTCGGTCGGCAGGAACAGGAAGCGCACGGTGCGGGTGTCGCTGGCGTGCGGCAGCGAGGCCTCGAGCGCGCGGCCGGCGGCGCGCCGCCCGGCGGCATCGCCGTCGAAGCTGAACACCACCGATTCGGTGAAGCGGAACAGCTTCTGCACATGCTCGGCCGTGCAGGCCGTGCCGAGCGTCGCGACCGCATTGTCGAAGCCGTGCTGGGCCAGCGCGACGACGTCCATGTAGCCCTCGACCACCAGCGCATAGCCGCGCTTGCGCAGCCCGGCGCGTGCCTCGTGCAGGCCGTACAGCTCGCGGCCCTTCACGAACACCGGCGTCTCCGGCGAGTTCAGGTACTTCGGCTCGCCCTTGTCGAGCACGCGCCCGCCGAAGCCGATCACGTCGCCCTGCACCGAGCGGATCGGGAACATGATGCGGTCGCGGAAGCGGTCGTAGCGCTTGCGTTCCTCGTCGTTCTCGCCCTGCGAGATGACGAGGCCGCTTTCCTCGAGCAGCGGGTCGTCGTAGCGCGGGAACACGCTCGCGAGCGCCCGCCAGCCGTCGGGCGCGTAGCCCAGCCCGAAGGCCGCGGCGATCTCGCCGCTCAGGCCGCGGCCCTTCAGGTAGTCGATCGCCCGCGGGCTGCCCTTGAGCTGCTTGCGGTAGCTCTCGGCGGCCTTGGCGAGCACGTCGCTCAGCGTGGCCTGGCGTTCCTTCAGCTCGGCGGCGCGTTCGCGCTCCTGCGGAGAGCGGTCGTCTTCCGGCACCGTGAGCCCGGCCTGCTGGGCCAGGTCGCGCACCGCATCGAGGAAGCCCATCCCCGAATACTCCATCAGGAAGCCCAGCGCATTGCCGTGCACGCCGCAGCCGAAGCAGTGGTAGGTCTGGCGCGTCGGGCTGACGGTGAAGCTCGGCGTCTTCTCGCCGTGGAACGGGCACAGGCCCTTGTGGTTGATGCCGGCCTTCTTCAGCTGCACGTGGCGGCCGACGACTTCGACGACGTCGATGCGGGACAGCAGTTCCTGGATGAAGCTCGGCGGGATCACCCCGCGAGTCTATCGAACCGCTCCGCGGGTACACCCCGAGGCACCGACTTGTGCGGCTTCGCACGATCCGGTCTTCCGGGCTGTTACCGATTGACGCAAGGGTGACCATGCTCGGTACACTTTTTGCACCGTGAAGCGCGATGCTGTGTCGTTGGGGCACGGCAGACCGGAGCCGGTGGCCGAAGGCGGAGACCCCGCACCAGGCCGCGTCGTGTCCGCCGTGAACAAGACCCTCGGAAGGAATCGTGTGCAGTTCAACTCAACGCCGGTACAGGCGCGTTTGCAGTTCTCGCCTCGCACACTGTGTCTCGCGCTGCTGGCTTCCGGGCTGATGGGGTCACTGCAGCCGGCCCACGCGCAGGCCGCGTCGGCGCCCGCCGGCAAGGAAGACGCCGCGCCGAGCGAGCGCGCCAAGCGCGAGGCGGACAACGTCTTCCGCTGGATCATGATCCACTCGGACAAGCCCCGTAAGCCCCGCGACGGCAAGGACGACAAGCCGGCCGCGGCCGCACCGGCGCCGGTCGCGAATGTACCCAGACCGGCACCGGCCGCACGCGTCGCGAAGGTGGGCGAGGGCAGCGCCGAGGGCTCGGTCGTCACGCCTGCACCGGCCCCGGCGGCCCGCACTGCAGC
>NZ_JBFULV010000093.1:0-23682 GCF_054049715.1 Rhizobacter sp. P5_C2
AGCTGAATCTCACAAGATCCAGCTCGGCGGCAACAAGTTAAGCCTGATGACCATAGCGAGGTGGTCCCACTCCTTCCCATCCCGAACAGGACAGTGAAACGCCTCAGCGCCGATGATAGTGCGGGTTCCCGTGTGAAAGTAGGACATCGTCAGGCTATTAATAAAGCCAACCCCCGTCTCCTCCCAAGGTGACGGGGGTTTCGCTTTTGGGACCCGAGATTCGAGCCGACGATTCAGGCAGCCCTCAGTTCCCGGCGCAGTATCTTCCCGACGTTGGATTTGGGCAGGTCATCGCGAAACTCGATGTACCTCGGGCGCTTGTACGCCGTGAAGTTCTCGCGGCAATAGGCCGCCAGGTCATCCTCAGTCAGTGTCGAATCTCGCCTGACCACGAAGAGCTTCACTGCCTCGCCCGACTTCGGATCCGCAACGCCCACCGCGGCACATTCCAGCACCGCGGGATGCTGGCTCACCACCTGCTCGATCTCGGTCGGGTAGACGTTGAAGCCGGACACCAGAATCATGTCCTTCTTCCGATCGACGATGCGCACATGGCCTCGCTCGTCCATGACGCCAATGTCTCCCGAGCGGAAGAACCCATCGTCCGTCATCACCAGACGCGTCTCGTCCGGGCGATTCCAGTACCCCGCCATCACCTGCGGGCCCCGGATGCAGATCTCCCCGGACTGCCCCAGCGGGACGGCGTTGCCCGCATCGTCGCGGATCGCGATCTCCGTCGATGGCACCGGCAGTCCGATCGATCCGGTGAACGCCGGCTCATCGAAGCGATTGATCGTCGCGACCGGCGAGGTCTCCGACAACCCATAGCCCTCGACGATCGGACAGCCGGTCACACGCTGCCACTGCTCTGCGGTCGCGCGCTGCACCGCCATGCCGCCGCCATTCGAGATCACCAGGTCGGTGAAATCCAGTCGCCTGAACTCCGCGTCGTTCGCCAGCGCATTGAACAGCGTGTTCACCGCCGGGAACATGTTGATGCGCTGACGCTTCAGCACCTTCACGAAGCCCGGGATGTCACGCGGATTCGGAATCAGCACGTTGAGCATGCCGAGCCGCGCTCCGAGCATGTAGCAGGCCGTCAGCGCGAAGATGTGATACAGCGGCAGCGCGCACACCGTGACGATCTGCTTGTCTCCCACCTTGTCGAGCATCGGCTGGAACCACGCCTGCGCTTGCAGGATGTTCGCGACCACGTTGCGATGCAGCAGCACGGCGCCCTTCGAGAGCCCCGTCGTCCCGCCGGTGTACTGCAGGAACGCGACGTCCTCCGGCCCGAGCTCCACATGCCGCAGCGACAGCCGCGTGCCCTCGGCCACCGCCATGTTGAATCGGGTGACCGAGCCGCCGGCCGGCGCGCGGAGATCGAACTCCGGCACCATCTTCCGCACATGCCGCACGACGAAGTTCACCAGCTGGCCTTTCGCGAAGCCGAGCAGGTCGCCCATCGACGCCAGCACCACATGCCGAATCGGCGTGCGGTCGAGCACCTGCACCAGCGTGTGCGCGAAGTTCTCGAGCACGATGATGGCCTCGGCGCCTGAATCGCTCAGCTGGTGCTCGAGCTCGCGCGCGGTGTACAGCGGATTGACGTTCACCACGGTGTAGCCCGCCCGCAGCACCGCGGCGATGGCCACCGGGTACTGCAGCACGTTCGGCATCATCAGCGCGACACGCGCACCGCGCGCCAACCCGAGCGACTGCAACCACGCACCCAGCGACGACGACATCTCGTCGATCTCGCGGAAGGTCAGCCGCCGCTCCATGCACACCGCCGCATCTCGTGCGGCATGGCGCCGAAACGACTCGTCGAGCAGCTCGACGAGCGAGCGGTAGGGCGACGCGTCGATCTCCGCCGGAACGCCAGGGGGATAGTGGTCGAGCCAAGGTCGTTGCATCGATGCGGCGCTCGTGGGCATGGGGACCCCGCATGTTGCGGGCCGCCCGCGCGGCGCGGCTACGGTAGTTGTCCTAACGCAACCGTGTGTGCCGCTGTCCCGTGCGTGACAGCGTCGGTCGCGAAGAGGGCCTGCATCAACGCCAGCTCGCGTGACCGAACGGTTCGGAGGAACTCCGACGCGCCGCCCATCGCGTGGAAGGTGTCGAAGCCCGACTCCAGGAATGACTGCAAGGACGACAACCCCGCCGCGCGGGCCGGCACGCGCATCATGCGCAGGCTCTGCCGCAGCAGCAGCCGCCGCGTGAGCTGGTCGAGCGACTCGCCGATCTTCACCGTCAAGCCCAGTTGACGCTCACGGTCCGCCTGCCGTCCGCAGGTCTGCCAGGCCGACAGGTACTCGGCCACTCCCACCGGCGCGTCGGCCACAGCCGCGCCCATGTCGCTGTCGAGCGATTCCGACAAGGCATGCAGCGCCGCCAGGGACTCCACCGTCGACAGCACGTCACTCGGAAAGAGCCGTGTCAACGCCGGCACGACCCGTGCGAACTGTGCATCGCGCTCGGCAAAATCGCGCGGGCCGTACAGCTCGTCGAGAAAGAACTGCGCCACGCCCCGGTAGCGCGGCGACGCCAGCAAGTCCGCATAGGTGTGCGCGAAGCGCCGCTGTTGGTAGGCCTTGACGGCGGTCACGCGGGTCTGAAGCGAGCGATCGCGGGCGCGGCGGGTCCGCTCGGAGTCCACCGCCGACAGGTGCTGAAGGATGTTGTCGCTGATGGCGGCCATGGCAGGGGCTCGTTGCTCGTTGCGGGTTTACGAGAGGTCGGGCTAGTCCCTTGCCTCTACGGCGGCTGCGCCGAATGATGCAACACTGCGCCCGCATTCCGCCAACCCCATGCAAAGACGCAAGCTCCTCCAGATCGGCGCGGCCGCTTCGCTCACGCTGATCGCGGTGGGCGGTGGCTTGGTGTTGATGCGCCCCGGCGCCCTCGCCACCGAGCTGGGCGCCGATAGCCGCGCGCTCTTCACCGCCGTCGCGCAGGCCGTGCTCGACGGTGCGTTGCCGTCGGGCACGGCACGCTCCGCCGCATTGGCGGCCCACATCGAACGCGTCCAGCTGACCATCCGCGGCTTCGCACCCGAGGTGCAGAAGGAACTCGCGCAGTTGCTGGGCATCCTGTGCACCGCGCCGGGCCGTCGCCTGCTCGCCGGACTCGCGACACCATGGCAGGCGGCCACCGTCGACGAGGTGCAGCAATCGCTGCAGGCGATGCGGACCTCGCGCCTCGCGACGCGCCAGCAGGTCTATCACGCGCTGCGCGACATCACCAACGGCGCCTACTTCTCGGACCCGGCCGCGTGGGTGGCCATCGGCTACCCGGGCCCGCGCGAACTCTGATGAGCACCTTCGACGATCCGATCCAGCACGGACTCCAGCGCGGTTGGCGCGTCCTCGGCGGCCCGCATGGCCCCGTGCCATCAACCTTGCTCTGCGACGTTGCGATCATCGGCAGCGGCGCCGGTGCCGGCATCACGGCCGAGCTGCTGACGAAGGCTGGCCTGCAGGTGGTGATCGTCGAGGAAGGTCCGCTGAAGAGCAGCCGCGACTTCCGCCAGCGCGAGAGCGACGCCTACCCGAGCCTCTACCAGGAGAGCGCGGCGCGCAAGACTGCCGACAAGGCGATCAACATCCTGCAGGGTCGCTGCGTCGGCGGCTCGACCACGGTGAACTGGACCAGCTCGTTCCGCACGCCGGCCGACACGCTGGCGCACTGGCGCTCGGAGTTCGGCCTCGCCGAGATGAGCACCGCCGCGATGACGCCCTGGTTCGAGCAGGCCGAGCGCCGCCTCAACATCGGCCCGTGGCTCGCGGCACCGAACCAGAACAACGAGCTGCTGCGCACCGGTGCCGCCAAGCTCGGCATTCCGGCCTCGGCGATCCAGCGCAACGTGAAGGGCTGCTGGAACCTCGGCTCCTGCGGCATGGGCTGCCCGACGAATGCCAAGCAGTCGATGCTGGTGACGACCTTGCCGGCCGCGCTCGATGGCGGCGCCACGCTGCTGGTGCAGATGCGCGCCGAGCGCCTCGAGTCGCGCGAGGGGCTCGTGCAGGCGCTGCACTGCGTGCCGGTCGCGGACAACAGCGCGGCCACCGGCGCCGCCGGCGTGCGCATCACCGCGAAGCACTACGTCGTCGCCGGCGGCGCGATCAACTCGCCCGCGCTGCTGCTGCGCTCCGGCGCGCCCGACCCGCATGGCCTGGCCGGCAAGCGCACCTTCCTGCACCCGGTCGTGATTTCTGCGGCGACCTTCGCCGATCCGGTGAACGGCTGGGACGGCGCGCCGCAGACCCTCTACACCGACCACTTCCTGCAGACGCAGCCGCTGACCGGGCCGATCGGCTACAAGCTCGAGGCGCCGCCGCTGCACCCGGTCATCTTCGCGTCAACGCTGGCGGGCCACGGCCGCGCGCAGGCGCAGATGCTGGCCGAGTTTCCGCGCACGCACAGCCTGCTGGCGCTGATGCGCGACGGCTTCCATGAACAGTCCCCGGGCGGCTCGGTCGCATTGCGCGGCGACGGCTCGCCGGTGCTCCACTACCCGTTGAACGATTTCGTGATGGACGGGGCTCGCCGCGCCTTCCTCAGCATGGCCGAGATCCAGTTCGCCGCCGGCGCGCGCAGCGTCGTGCCAGTGCACGAGATGGCGGCGCCGGTCGCGTCATGGGCCGAGGCGCGTCTGCTGATCGAGGCCTTGCCGATGAAGCCGCTGCTGACGCGCGTCGTCAGCGCCCACGTGATGGGTGGCTGCCCGATGGCCGGCAGCGAAGCGCAAGGCGTGGTCCGCCCGGACGGCACGCACTGGCAGCTCGCGAACCTGTCGGTGCACGATGGCTCGCTGTTCCCGACCAGCATCGGCGCGAACCCGCAGCTCTCGGTCTACGGCCTCACCGCCATGCTCGCGACACGCCTGGCCAAGCGCCTGACCGGCAAGGACGTCCAGCTGGCCTGAGCACCTGCGCTGCTAGCATCGGCCGCATGCTCGCGCGACTGCAACGCTTCATCACCCTCGGACTCCTCGCCGCCGCGCTGCTCTGGGCCGCGTGGTTCATCCACATCGATCGCCCCGGCTGGGCGGCGGCTGGCGCACTGCTGATCATCTTCGGCTACGCGGTCTTCCTCGGCCTCGAGTTCGTGTTCCTGTACTTCGTGCACGGCGATGATCCGACGCCGCGCGCCACGGTGCCCCAGCTGCTGCACGCCTGGATCGGCGAGGTGCTGACGGCGCCGCAGGTGTTCTGCTGGCGGCAGCCGTTCCGCTCGACCCTTGTGCCCGACCACGTCCCCGCGGCGTCCACCCAACGCGGCGTCGTGCTGGTCCACGGCTTCGTCTGCAACCGCGGCCTGTGGAATCCGTGGATGCAACGGCTGATGCCGCGCGGCACGCCGTTCATCGCGGTCAACCTCGAACCGGTGTTCGGCTCGATCAGCCACTACGCCGACATCATCGAATCGGCCGTCGCACGGCTCGAGGCGGCCACCGGCCGCGCGCCGTTGCTGGTCGGCCACAGCATGGGCGGCCTCGCGATCCGCGCCTGGGCCGCGGCGCACGGCGGCGAGGCGCGCGCCCACCGCATCATCACGATCGGCAGCCCGCACCGCGGCACCTGGCTCGGGCGTTTCTCGACGACGGCCAACGGGCACGAGATGCGTCTCGCCAGTCCGTGGCAGGTCGCGCTGGGCGCGCGCGAATCGGCGACGCTGTCGCAGCGCTTCATCTGCTTCTACAGCCACTGCGACAACATCGTGTTCCCGGCCAGCACCGCGACGTTGCCGGGCGCCGACAACCGGCACGTGCCGGGCGTCGCGCACGTCGACCTGGTCAACCAGCCGGTGGTGTTCGAGGCACTGCTGGCCGCGCTGTGATCAGAGCCCGAGCACGCGGTCGCCGGGCAGCGTCGCTTCGGCCGCCACTTCGTCGCGCTGCGACACCGCCTCGTACAGCGGCGTGAAGTCCGGCGCGGTCGCGCGGAACAGCTGTTCGAACGAATCGATCACGAAGTACGTCGCCTGGTAGCTGTCGATCTTGTAGCGCGTGCGCATGATGCGCTCCAGGTCGAACGCCAGGCGCTGCGGCTGCGGGCTGGTCACGCTGTGGCGCAGTTCGCCGGCCGACGACAGGATGCCGGCGCCGTACGCGCGCAGGCCGGCCGGCGTCGCGATCAGCCCGAACTCCACCGTGTACCAATAGAGCCGCGCGAGGTACTCGCACGACTGCAGCCGGCTCGCCTTCAGGCCGCCCGCGCCATAGGCCTGCATGTAGTCGGCGAACATCGGGTTGAACAGCAGCGGCACATGGCCGAAGAGATCGTGGAAGACATCCGGCTCGACGACGTAGTCGAACTCCTCCGGCTTGCGGATCCAGCCGGTCACCGGAAAGCGGCGCGCGGCGAGCAGCGCGAAGAACGCTTCCTCGGGAATCAGGCCCGGCACCGCGACCACCTCCCAGCCGGTCGCCTTGTGTAGCCGCTGCGACAAGGCATCGAAGCGCGGGATCTGCGTCGGCGTGCCGAGCTGCCCGACCGCGTCGATGAACTCCTCGCAGGCCAGGCCGGGCAGCTGCGCCGCCTGGCGCTCGTAGAGCCGCTGGTAGAGCGCATGGTCCTCGGCCGTGTAGCGGCCCCAGTCCTGCTCGCAGGTGTAGTCGGCGCGCGCCGAGGCATAGTCGCCGCGGGGCGGGCGATCGCCCTGGCCATAGGTGGCTGGCGCGACGCCGCTGTTCACGCCCTTGGTGACACCGCCCACGCCGCCGCCATCGTTCACCGCAGCCATTTGTCGGCCGTCCGCTGGTACTCGCCGCCGGCCTTCGCCAGGTGCAGCCACTGGTCGACGAAGCTCTTCATCACCATGTCTCGCGGCAGCATCCAGGCCATCTCGCCGTACTGCAGCGGGCGCTCCGGGTTGACCGCACACAGGCCGGGCCGCAGCTTCTGCTGCACCAGCGTCTCGGCGGCCTCGGTCACGAACACGTCGGCGCGCTTGGCCAGCAGCTCGTCGAAGATCGTCAGGTTGTCGGCATGGATCGTCAGCGTCGCGGTCTTGAAATTGGCACGCGCGAAGCGCTCGTTGCTGCCGCCCGGGTTCGCGATCGCACGCACGCCGGGCTTGTCGATGTCGGCCACGCTCTGGTACTTCGACACGTCCTCGCAGCGCACCAGCGGCGTCTTGCCGTTGACCATGTAGGGCGTGCTGAAGAACACCCGCTTCTGGCGCTCGGTGCTGACCGAGATGCCGCCGATCGCGACATCGCACTTGCCGGCACCGAAGTCGGGCAGCAGGTTGGCCCAGCTCGTCTTCACCAGCTCGAGCTTGACGCCCATCGCCGCGGCCAGCGACTGCGCCAGGTCGACGTCCAGCCCCTCGAACGCACCATCGGCGCGCTGGAAGCTGAACGGCTTGTAGTCACCCGGCGTGCAAGCTCGCAGCACGCCGGCCTTCATCACCGCTTCGAGCGATGAGTCCTGGGCCTGGGCCGACGCGCCGACGGCCAGCGCCGCGAGCACGAGGCCGATGAACGAACGCGCGAGCCTCATGCCGCCGCCTCGGGCTCGGCCTTCAGCACGCCACGGCGCACCTGGTCGAGCTCGATGCTCTCGAACAGCGCGCGGAAGTTGCCTTCGCCGAAGCCCTGGTCGCCCTTGCGCTGGATGATCTCGAAGAAGATCGGCCCGATCACCGTCTGCGTGAAGATCTGCAGCAGCAGCTCGTTCGGCGCCCCTTGGTGTGTCGCGCCGTCGATCAGGATGCGCAGGCGCTTCAGGTCTTCGAGGCGCTCGCCGTGCTGCGGCAGGCGCTTGTCGACCAGGTCGTAGTAGGTCGCGATGGTGTCCTGGAACGCGACGCCCTGGCCCTTCATGCCCTCGACCGAGGCGTAGATGTCGTCGGTGCCGAGCGCGATGTGCTGGATGCCTTCGCCGTGGTACAGGGCCAGGTACTCGGCGATCTGGCTCTTGTCGTCCGAGCTCTCGTTGATCGGGATGCGGATCTTGCCGCACGGGCTCGTCATCGCCTTGCTCTTCAGGCCGGTCAGCTTGCCTTCGATGTCGAAGTAGCGCACCTCGCGGAAGTTGAACAGGCGCTCGTAGAAGTCGGCCCATTCCTTCATGCGGCCGCGGTGCACGTTGTGCGTCAGGTGGTCGATGTAGGTCAGGCCGTTGCCGACCGGCGACGCGTTGGCGCCGGGGATCGGCACGAAGTCGACGTCGTAGATGCTGATGTTGCCGATCGCGCCGGTGGCCGCGCCGTCCTTGCCGTGCCAGCGGTCGACGAAGTAGATCAGCGAGTCGCCGATGCCCTTGATCGCCGGGATGTTCAGCTCCATCGGGCCGGTCTGGTTGTCGAAGCCCCAGGCGCCGAGCTCCAGCGCGCGCGCATAGGCCTGGGCGGCGTCCTTCACGCGGAAGGCCATCGCGCAGACGCTCGGGCCGTGGTGGCGCGCAAAGCGCTGGGCGAAAGAATTCGGCTCGGCGTTGATGATGAAGTTGACGTCGCCCTGGCGGTACAGCATGACGTTCTTGTGGCGGTGCCGCGCGATCGCGGTGAAGCCCATCGATTCGAACAGCTGGCCGAGCGCGACAGGGTCCGGCGCCGCGTACTCGACGAACTCGAACCCGTCGGTGCCCATCGGGTTGTCCCAGGGGGTGAACTGCATGGCGCGCTCCTGAAAATGCAAAGTTGCCTGCACTGTAGATTCGTCCGCTTGCAGGAATCATGCAAGTTCTGCGCTGGGATGGGCAAGCCGCGCCGGAAAGCTGCAAAATCGCCCGAATGGAAACGGAAATCCAGCTGGATGCGATCGATCGACGCATTCTTCGCGCGCTGCAGGCCGATGGCCGGATCACCTACGACGTGCTGGCCGCGCAGGTCAGCCTGTCGCCGTCGGCCGCGCTGCGGCGGGTCAAGCGGCTCGAGGAGTCGGGCGTGATCGCCGGCTATGTCGCGCTGGTGCCACCGGAACGCGTCGGGCTCGGGCTCACGGCCTACCTGAACGTGCGGCTCGAGAAGCACTCCGAGGTGCACAAGCGCAACCCGATGGACCTGTTCCGCGCCGCGGTGCAGACCTGGCCCGAGGTGGTCGAGTGCGTCGCGCTGACCGGCGAGATGGACTACCTGCTGCGTGTCGTCGTGCAGGACATGGCGCACTACGCGCGCTTCGTGATGGAGACGCTGCTGAAGCACCCGAGCGTCGAGGACTGCAAGACCAGCTTCGTGATGGACCGGGTGAAGAACACCACCGCCGTGCCGCTGTAGCGCCGTGGCTCGGCGGTGCTGCGTGCCGGCTCAGAGGTCCAGGTTCTGCACCATCGCGTGCGTGGCGGCGATCGACAGGTTCAGCAGTTGCGCGAGGTCGGCCACGTCGTCGGGGATCGCGGCGTTGTCCCAGCCGTGCGCCGTGTGCCGCGCGAGGCGGATCGCCAGCACGACGTTCTGCACCGTGGGGTGTTCGGCATGCCGGTCGTCGGAGATGCGGATCAGCAGCTCGGGCAGCGTCCACGCCTTCATCAGCGCCTGCTGCAGGTCGAACAGCTCGACATTCAGCGTGCTCTGCTGGATCGCGCTCGAGCGCAGCGCCGGGTCGGCGGCCTGCGCGCGCTGGATCGTCAGCGCCAGGTCGGGCGCATGCGCCCACAGCAGCATCTCGGCGAAGTCGTGCAGCAGCGCGGCTTCATGGATCAGCGCGGCATCGTGGTCCTGGCGGTGGATCGCGAACGCCAGCGCGAAGCGCGATGCGCGGTGCGCGCGCCGCAGCACGTCGTTCAGGCCGGCGAGGGCGTCGGGCCGGTCGGCCAGCCAGTCTTCGACCGTGGGCTGCGCGCCGAATGCGCCGAAGAACGGCGAGATGCCCATCAGCACGACGGCGGCGGTGACGGTCTCGACATCGGTGACGAGCCGCGCCGGCCGGTGCGTGGCGGCATAGGCCAGCACCTTCAGCGTCATCAGCGGGTCGTCGGCGACCATCTCTCCGATCAGGTTCGCGTCGACGTCGTCTTCGTTCGCGCGCATCGCCTCCAGCGCATCGGAGGTGTCGGCCAGGACCGGGATCTCGCAGCTGCGGAAGTGCTGCACCCAGGCGGCCAGATCGGGCAAGGCTTGGAAGAGCGGCTTGAAGCCGCCAGAGCGCGGTGCGGTCTCGTTGCTCACGTCACGGTGTCAGGAAAAGTGTTACTGCAAGTATCGACCTCTTTGCACCGGGCTTGAGGAAAATGTCACTTCGGCCCGAGCTTCGCCTTCACGTCCATGCCGACCTTCTTGTTGACGAACTGCAGCGTCGCGACCTTGGCCAGGTCGACCTCGCCCGCCTTGTAGAGCCCGGCCTTCACCATCTGCGCGTAGAAGTCCTGGATGCGCTCGGCACTCATCGCGCCGACGCCGTTGCGCAGCGCCTCGCCCGAGTCGACGATGCCCTGCTGCTTCATCAGCGCGACCGAGGCCTCGATCTCCGCCTCGGTCATCTCCGGGTTCTCCTTGATCATCATCGCGTTGGCCGCCTTGCGGTCGCCATACAGGTAGTTGACCCAGCCGAGGATGGACGCGTCGACGAAGCGCTGCACCAGCTGCGGCTTGTCCTTCACGGTGTCGGTGCGCGCCTCGATCACCGTCGAGTAGGTGCTGAAGCCGTGGTCGGCCAGCAGGTGCACGACCGGCTTGAACTTGCCCTGGTTCTCGACGTAGATCGGCTCGGCCACCGAGTAGCCCTGCTGGATCGCCTTCGGGTTCGCGAGGAAGGGACCGAGGTTGTAGTTGTAGGGCTTGAGCACCTCGTCCTTGAAGCCGTGCGTGACCTTCAGCCACTGCCACCAGCTGAACTGGCCATCCTTGGCGATCAGCGCGAGCGGTGCGTCCTTCAGCTTCGCGAACGATTCGTAGCCTTGCCCCGGGTGCGCGATCAACGCCTGCGGGTCCTTCTGGAACATCGCGGCGACGACCACCGTCGGCACGCCGTTCTTCACGTTGTCGAAGCTGTGCAGCAGGTTACCGGTCATCAGGAAGTCGATGCGGCCGGCCGGCAGCAGCGGGCGGTTGTTGACCTGCGGGCCGCCCTGCAGCAGCGTCACGTCGAGGCCGAACTTCTTGTAGGTGCCGTCGGCCACCGCCTGGTAGAAGCCGCCGTGCGCGGCCTGCGCCTTCCAGTTGGTCGCGAAGCTCACCTTGTCCTGCGCGAGGGCGGTGCCTGCCGCGAGCGTCAATGCCAAGGCAGCAAAGCGGATCGTGTTCTTCATGGGGTCTCTCCTTCGATGGATCAATTCTCGGTGGCGTGCCAGCGGCCCAGCAACAGGCGCGACAAGGCATTGAAGCCGGCGAAGATCAGCACGCCGGTCAGCACCAGCAGGCTCAGCGCGGCGAACATCTTCGGCGTCTCGGTGCGGAAGCTCGCCTCCAGGATGCGCGAGGCCAGCCCGGTCTCGCGGCCGGCGGCACCGGCCACCATCTCGGCCGTCACCGCGCCGATCAGGCTCAGGCCGCCGGAGATCTTCAGGCCGGCGATGAAATACGGCAATGCCGACGGCACCAGCAGCAGGCGCAGCCGCTGCCACGGCGTCGCGCGGTACAGCCGGAACAGCTCGCGCAGGTTCACGTCGGCCGCGCGCAGCCCGACCACGGTGTTCGACAGGATCGGGAAGAACGCGACGATCCAGGCGCACAGCAGCAGCGCGGCAGTCGTGCTCTCGACGTAGATCAGGATCAGCGGCGCGACCGCGACGATCGGCGTCACCTGCAGCACCACCGCCACCGGGAACAGCGCCTCCTCGAGCGGCCGCCACAGCGCGAACACCGCGGCGATCAGCACGCCGCCGGCACAGGCCAGCAGCAGCGCGCCGAAGGTGATCTTCACGGTGAACCACCAACTGCCGGCCAGCGAGCCGAAGTTGCCGACCAGCGTCTGCAGCACGAGGCTGGGCGCCGGCAGCGTGTAGTGCGGAATGTGGGCCAGCCGTACCAGCGCTTCCCACGCGGCCAGCAGCGCGAGCAGCACCACGGCCGGCGCGATGCGGCGTTGCCAGCGCATGCTCACGCGGCTGCCGCGGCGTGCGCGGCCTCGAGCGAGCGCGAGACGGCGCGGCATTGGGCGACGTAGTCGTCGCTGTCGCGGAAGCCGGCGTCGTGCCGCACCGGCCGGCGGATGCGGAACTCGGCGACGATGCGGCCGGGCCGGGCGCCCATCACCAGCACGCGCTGGCTCAGCGCCACCGCCTCGAGCACGCTGTGCGTGACGAACAGCACCGCCATCGGGTGCGTCTGCCAGGCCTCGAGCAGGTCGGCGTTCAGCCGCTGGCGGGTGATCTCGTCGAGCGCGGCGAACGGCTCGTCCATCAGCAGCAGCCGCGGCTGCGTGACCAGCGCGCGGGCGATCGATGCGCGCATCTTCATGCCGCCGGACAGCTCGGCGGGGAAGGCGTTCGCGAACGCCTCGAGGCCCATGCGCTGCAGCAGCGGCATCACGCGCGCGGCGGCATCGCGCCGCGAAACGCCGGCCAGCCGCAACGGCAGCCAAGCGTTGTCGAACACGCTGGCCCAGGGCATCAGTGTGGGTTCCTGGAACACGAAGGCGGTGTCGCTGGTGGCATCGACCTGCAGCGCCGGCGCCCGCACCATGCCGGCGCTTGCGCGGTCGAGCCCGGCCACCAGCCGCAGCACCGTGCTCTTGCCGCAACCGGACGGGCCGAGCAGCGAGACGAACTCGCCCGGCTGCACGTCCAGCGAGACCGACTGCAGCGCCTGCACGCCGTTCGCGAATCGCTTGTCGACCTGCTGCAGGGAGACCAGGGCATCTGAAGCATCTGACATAGGGTTCGCAGTGTGCCGCAGAACGCGTTCGCGCTAGGCTTCGGGGCTTGTCGCGGAGATCCACCATGAACCACGTCGCACTGCCTTCCGGAACCACCGTGCCGACCCTCGGCCTCGGCACCTGGCGCATGGGGGAATCGGCCGCCGCGCGGCGTGCTGAAGTGGCCGCGATCCGCCTGGCGATCGACCTCGGCTACCGGCTCTTCGACACCGCCGAGATGTATGGCGAGGGCGGTGCCGAAGAAGCGCTCGGGCAGGCGGTCGCCGAGGCGCTGCGGGCCGGCGCGGTGCGGCGCGACGAGCTGTTCATCGTCAGCAAGGTCTATCCGCACAACGCGAGCCGCACCGGCACCGTGGCCGCGTGCGAACGCAGCCTGAAGCGGCTGGGGCTCGACCACGTCGACCTCTACCTGCTGCACTGGCCCGGCTCGCACCCGTTGCAGGACACGGTCGGGGCCTTCGGGCAGCTGCAGGCGCAGGGGCGCATCCGCGCGTGGGGCGTCAGCAATTTCGATGCGGACGACATGGCCGCGCTGTGGGGCCTGGAGGGCGGCACGGCCTGCGCGACCAATCAGGTGTACTACGCGCTGCCCGAGCGGGGCATCGAGTACGACCTGCTGCCACGCCTGCGCGAACGGAAGGTCCCGCTGATGGCGTACAGCCCGCTCGCGCAGGGTGAGCTGGCCGCGCACGCCGGGCTGCGGCCGCTGGCGGAATCCCGTGGCGTCACGCCGACCCAGCTCGCGCTCGCGTGGGTGCTGCACCAGCCGGGCGTGATCGCGATCCCGAAGGCCGTGCGCGAGGCCCACCTGCGCGAGAACCTGGCCGCGGCCGACCTGAAGCTCGGCGCGGACGATCTTGCCGCGCTCGACCGGCTGTTCCCGCCGCCGCGGCGCAAGACCACGCTCGCGATGGTCTGAGCGCGGCATCCGACACGCACCCGGGTGCCGTCCCGGTTGACGCAGCGGCCCGGCTGCGGCGACACTGGCCCCCGCAAGGGGAGTAGCCCCCGATCAAGCCGCCGTCAGCACGGGCGCCGCTCCCGCGGTTCCCCGGCACTTGAGCAGCGCGTGGACCGACGGACCAACGCTGTGGGCAAGACCTTCACCCGCCGGGCATCCGCACGGCGTGCACTCCTGCAAGGTGAAGGACCATGGAACTCTTCTCAGCTGACTTCTTCTCGGCCTTGATGGCCATCGTGCTGCTCGACCTCGTGCTGGCCGGCGACAACGCGATCGTGATCGGCCTGGCCGCCCGCAACGTGCCGCCCGAGATGCAGCGCCGCGTGATCCTGTGGGGGACAGCCGGCGCGATCGTGATCCGCGCGCTGCTGACGCTGGTCGTCGTGTGGCTGCTCAAGATCCCCGGTTTCCTGCTGGCCGGCGGCCTCGCGCTGATCTGGATCGCGTGGACGCTGACGCAGGACAAGGACGGCGAAGGCCACAGCATCAAGCCACAATCCACCGTGCGCGGCGCGATCCAGACCATCGTGATCGCCGATGCGGTGATGGGTGTCGACAACGTGCTGGCGATCGGCGGCGCGGCCCACGGCAGCATGCTGCTGGTGGTGCTGGGGCTGTTGATCAGCATCCCGATCGTCGTCTGGGGCAGCCAGCTGATCCTGAAGCTGGTCGATCGCTTCCCGGCCATCGTCATCCTGGGCGCCGGCGTGCTCGGCTGGACCGCCGCGAAGATGATCAGCGGCGAGCCGCTGATCAAGTCGTGGTTCGAGCACCAGCACCTGGGGCACCTGGCGCTGTACATGGTGTGCGTCGGCGGCGTCACGCTGCCGGCCCTGTGGCGCCACTGGAACGAGCGCCAGCGCGAGACCGGCGTGCTGCTGGCCGTGATGGTGACCTGGCTCGGCGTGTTCGACATGATCGAAGAAGCGATGGGCTGGGAAGACCAGCCGGTCGACACCTGGCAGTGGTGGCACGAGGGCATCGACCTGGTGATGTGGCTGGGCTGGGTGCCGGTCGCGGTGCTGGTGCACAAGCTGTGGGAGAAGCGGCATCCGAAGCCGCTGCCGGTCCACCAATGAAAACGGGGGCCGCGAGGCCCCCGTTTCGTTTCACGGACGGATCACAGGCGCGTGACGCCCTGCACCCATCCGACGAGTTCGCCGTCCATGTACAGCGCGCCTTCGGGCGCGCCGGCCTGCGCGTAGAACTCGAGCACCGGCGGCAGCGGCGGGGCGGGCACCGGAGGCGGTGCAGCCAGGCGCTGGGCCAGTTCAGCGAGCACGGCGCTCGCGGACTTCAGGGCGGCCGCTGCGGAGCGGCGCGCGAGGGAGGAGCCGGGATGGCGCGGCGTCAGGGCGCGCCACGTCTGGGGCTTCGAGCTGGTCATGATCATTTCCTTCGTCGGCAGCGCGCTGGCGCTGCGTTGGATTCATGGGCTGTGGCGCAGCCGGGGGCTGAGCTGGTCGAGTTCGCGGCGTAGCGCGCGGCGCGCATCCTGTCGCGAGGTGCCACCGGGCTGGTGACTGCCGGCGCGACGGAAGTGCGCGGGCGCCACCAACGGGTTGCGGGGCTTGCGGGCTGGCATGGTGATCTTGGACATGAGACATCTCCTGTGAAGACGAGGACGGCGGGGCCAGAAAGCACAACGGCCCGGTGCGGGAAGCAACCGGGCCGTCGGGATGAGCGCGCGTGCGTCGCGAAGCTCAGCCGGCAAGCGGACCGGGCGGGGCCCGACGGCCACCGAGACACTGAAACGCCGGCACCGACGGCGCGACAGCGCGGCGGGCAAGGGCTGGGTTCAGTGCGAAGGCGATCAACGTGGGGACTCCGGGGTTGAGGGGCGGGGCGTCGCCGTGATCAAGGTGTGCATCACGACTTGCGCAGATGATAAACAATCGATTATCAATTTCAACCCCCTTGTTCAAAGGTGTGGGGAAGAATCAACGTTTCTTCTTGAGCGGCGCGATGCCGGCCTGCGTGCGGGCCCACAGGTCTTCGGCGGGCGGGGCGGCGCTGGGCGCCGCGGCCTTCGCACGGCCCGGTGGCGCGGCGGGTGGCTTGGCCGGCTCCACCGCCGGCATCAGCACCTCGCCGAGCAGGTCCAGCAGCCGCGTGCGGGCGCGCTGCGGATGGCGGCGGTAGTAGGTCAGCACCAGCCCGACGATGAAGCGCTCGTCATCGTCCTGCGGCACGTTGCGCACCGCGTCTTCAGCAACCGCCGAGACGGGTGACGAGGTCGTGGCGGAAGACCCGGCCGCGCCGTGCGGCTGGTCCATCCAGCCGTTCGGCTTGTGGCACAGCACCTCGAACTGGCGCGCGAGCCGTTCGCCGATCTGCCGCGAGCGGCTCTTGATCTGGCTCCAGTAGCTCGGCTGGATCTGCAGGCGCTCGGCGAAGCGCCGCTCGAGGCCCCTCAGCGTGGCGGCATCCGGATGCTTGATGGTGTTGTGGACGAATTCATCGAAGAGGGCCAGCGCGTTGTCAAGGCGGAGCTGGGCCACGTCACGGGAGCCGGATTGCATGGTGTCGCATGATAAATCTTCGTGCATCAGCAGATGCGGCCGGGGTCGTCGGCAAAATCACGGTCTTTCCGCTCACAACCCTTTCACCGGCCGCGCAGCACCATGACGACCCTCGGAACCCCCCTCTCCCCCCAAGCCACCAAGGTGATGCTGCTCGGCAGCGGCGAACTGGGCAAGGAGGTGCTGATCGCGCTGCAGCGCCTGGGTGTCGAGACGATCGCGGTCGACCGCTACGAGAACGCGCCGGGCCAGCAGGTCGCCCACCACGCCCGCACGATCACGATGAGCGACCCGGCGCAGCTGAAGGCGCTGATCGAGGCCGAGCGCCCGCTGCTGGTGGTGCCCGAGATCGAGGCCATTGCCACGCCAATGCTCGAGGAGCTCGAAGCCGCCGGCACCGTGCGCGTGATCCCGACTGCCCGCGCCGCACGCCTGACGATGGACCGCGAGGGCATCCGCCGCTTGGCCGCCGAGACGCTCGCGCTGCCGACCAGCCCCTACGTGTTCTGCGACTCGCTGGCCGAGCTGCAGGCCGCGATCGACGGCAAGACCGGCTACCCCTGCATCGTGAAGCCGGTGATGAGCAGCTCCGGCAAGGGCCAGAGCAAGATCGACGGCCCGGCAGATGTAAAGGCCGCGTGGGACTACGCGATGGCCGGCGGCCGCGTCAGCCACGGCCGCGTGATCGTCGAGGGCTTCATCGATTTCGACTACGAGATCACCCAGCTGACGGTGCGCGCGCTCGGCGCCGACGGCCAGGTCGAGACGCACTTCTGCGACCCGATCGGCCACGTGCAGGTCAGCGGCGACTACGTCGAGAGCTGGCAGCCGCACCCGATGACGCCGGCCGCGCTGGCGCGCTCGCGCGAGATCGCGAAGGCCGTCACCGACAACCTGGGCGGCCAGGGGCTGTTCGGTGTCGAGCTGTTCGTGAAGGGCGACATGGTGTGGTTCAGCGAGGTCAGCCCGCGCCCGCACGACACCGGCATGGTGACGATGATCACGCAGTGGCAGAACGAGTTCGAGCTGCATGCGCGCGCGATCCTCGGGCTGCCGGTCGACACCGCGCTGAAGAGCCCGGGCGCGAGCGCGGTGATCTACGGCGGCGTCGAGGCCAAGGGCATCGTGTTCGACGGCGTCGCCGAGGCGATGCGCGTGCCCAACAGCGACATCCGCCTGTTCGGCAAGCCGGAGAGCTTCAAGAAGCGCCGCATGGGCGTCGCGCTGGTGCACGACCAGGACGTCGAGGTCGCGCGCACACAGGCAAAACTGGCGGCCAGCAAGGTGAAGCCCCGCATCGCGTGATTCGTCAATCGTCGTCGCGGGCCTTGTACTGGCTGGTCAGCAGGGTCTGCGCCGACGGCGGCACCGCCTCGTAGTGGCTCAGCTCCAGCGTGTAGCGCCCCTGCCCGCCGGTCATGCCGTTCAGCCGCGCCTGGTAGCCGTTCAGCTCCGACAACGGCACCAGCCCGTGCACCGTGATACTGCCGGCCTGCACCGTGCGCGTGCCGTTCACCTGGCCGCGCTTGGCCGACAGGTCGCCGGTGATGTCGCCCATCGAGAACTCCGGTGCGGTGATCTCCACCTTCACCACCGGTTCCAGCACGATCGGCCGGGCCTTCATCACCGCATCGATGAAGGCCTTGCGGCCGGCCGTCACGAAGGCCACCTCCTTCGAGTCGACCGAATGGTGCTTGCCGTCGTAGACGATCACGCGCACGTCCTTCACCGGGTAGCCGGCGACCACGCCGCTGTCGAGCACCTGGCGCACGCCCTTCTCGACCGCGGGGATGAACTGGCCGGGGATGGTGCCGCCCTTCACCTGGTCGACGAACTCGAAGCCCTTGCCACGCTCGAGCGGCTCGATGCGCAGGAACACCTCGCCGAACTGGCCGGCCCCGCCGCTCTGCTTCTTGTGCCGGTGGTGGCCCTCGGCCGGCACGGTCACCGTCTCGCGGTAGGCGATGCGCGGCGGTCGCGTCGACACCTCGCACTTGTAGGTCTCGCTCATGCGCTCGAGCAGCGTGCGCAGGTGCAGTTCGCCCAGGCCGTAGACCACCGTCTCGTTGGTGCTCGCCGCATGCTCGACCTTCAGGCACGGATCTTCATCGACCAGCTTCTGCAGGATCTCCCACATGCGCTGCTCGTCGCCGCGGCGCTTCGGCTCGATCGCGAGGCCGTGCACCGGCACCGGAAACTCCAGCGGCAACAGGTGCAGGTGGTCGTCTTCGGCGGCGTCGTGCAGCACCGCATCGAAGTGCATCTCGTCGACCTTCGCGACCGCGCACAGATCGCCCGGAATGCCACGCGGCACCTCGACGTGGTCCTTGCCCTGCAGCATGAACAGGTGGCCCACCTTGAACGGCTTGCGGCCGTCGCCGATGTAGAGCTGGCTGTCGCGCGTGACCGTGCCCTGGTGGATGCGGAAGATCCCCATCTTGCCGACATACGGGTCGACGGTGACCTTGAACACATGCGCGATCACGTGCAGCGACGCATCCGGCTGCGCATGCAGCGCCTTCGCATCGGCACCTTCGCCCTTCAGGAACTGCGGCGGGTTGCCCTCGGTCGGGTTCGGCAGCAGCAGGTCGATCACGTCGAGCAGCTCGGCCACGCCGGCGCCGTTGCGTGCCGAGACGAAGCAGATCGGGATCAGGTGGCCTTCGCGCAGCGCCTGCTCGAGCGGCGCGTGCAGCTCGCGCGGGTCGACGTCGCCGTCGTTCAGGTAGCGGTCGACGAAACCGGGGTCGACCTCGACGACCTGCTCGACCAGCGCGCGGTGCGCGGTCTCCACAGAAGAAAAATCCGCCTCGCCGGACGGATTGAAGAAGCAGTCGACCACCTGGGTGCCCTGGGCCGCGGGCAGGTTCAGCGGCAGGCACTCCTTGCCGAAGGTGGCCTGGATCCGCGCGACCAGGCCCGGCAGATCGAGCCCCTGCGCGTCGATCTTGTTGACGATGATCATGCGGCACAGCCCGCGGTGCGCCGCCCAGTCCATCATGCGCGAGGCCATCATCTCGATGCCGGACTGCGCGTTGATCACGATGGCCGCGGTCTCGACCGCCTCCAGCGCCGTCATCGACTGGCCGACGCAATCGGGCATCCCCGGCGTGTCGATCAGGTGGACTTGCGAGCCGCCATGCCGGAAATGCATCACCGTCGAGTTGAGCGAGTGCTGCACGCGGCGTTCGAGCGGGTCGAAATCGCTGACCGTGGTGCCGCGGTCGAGGCTGCCGGGGGCGCCGATCGCGCCAGCCTTGCACAGCAGCGCCTCGGTCAGGCTGGTCTTGCCGGAGGCCGTCTGGCCGACCAGCGCCAGCGTCCGGATGGCCGCGATGCCGGCATTCACGGGGCTCGCGGGGGTGGCCGCGTTCGATGGGCTTGGCATGGCGCTCTCCTTTCGCGCCGCAGGCGCTGAGCGGTGAGGGGGCGATCGAGGTTAGTGGATCGCCTCGCCTGCGGCAAGCGGGGGCACCCGCGGCTGGCGCGATCCTGGGCATGGCGGTGTCCTACGCCAGGGCGCACCGGCGGCCGACAGCCGGTGCGAGCGGCGCGCGGCACAGTGAGCCGGCAGGCAACGGTCGTTTGCCCGAAGGATCCGCCATGACCACCCAGCAGCCCCCCGGCCGCAAGAGCGACACCACCGTGCGGCGCGACCGCGACGCCGAGCCGCAACTGCCCCATGAACGCGATGAATCGAGCCAGAAGGACGAGACGCCGCGCCCCCGCATCGAGCAGGCGCACCGCGACGTGTCGCGCGGCCTGGTCGACACCGACCGCGGGCCGGCGATGGACAAGGCTTACAAGAAGCAGCAGTAGGCCGCGCCGCCGCTCACGCTCGAACGACAGCCAGCCCCAGCTTCTCGAAACCGGCGAGCGCCTTCTTCGGCGTGTCGCGGTCGACGATCAGCCCGGTGGCGGCACTGCACGGCGCGATCGTGTAGGCCGATGCGCTCTGCAGCTTCTCGGCCGAGGCGAGCACCCAGGTCTCGGCCGCCTGCGTCATCAGCGCGCGCTTGATGTGCGACTCTTCCAGGTCGCCGGTCGACAGCCCGGCGCCGGTGGAGATGCCGGTGACGCCCATGAAGTAGAGGTCGGCCCGGATGCGGCCGATCGCCTCCAGCGCGCCGGCGCCGACCGCCACCACCGAGTGCTTGAAGAGCCGCCCGCCGATCAGCACGACCTCGATCAGCGGATGCTCGACCAGTTCCAACGCGATCGTCGGGCTGTGCGTGACGACCGTCGCACGCAGCGTCGGGGCGAGCTGCCGCGCGAGCTGCTGGCAGGTGGTGCCGCCATCGATGAAGACGATCTGCCCGGGTTGCACCATCGCGGCCGCCGCGCGCGCGATGCTCGCCTTGGCCTGCGGCTCGACTGCGCGCCGCGCCGAGAAATCGGCCACCGCGGCCGAGGCCGGCAGCGCGCCGCCGTGCACCCGCTGCAGCAGGCCCTCGGCCGCGAGCGCGCGCAGGTCGCGCCGGATGGTGTCCTCCGACAGCCCGAGCTCGTCGCTCAGCGTGGCGGCCACGACCTGGCCGTCCTGCCGCAGCCGGCCCAGGATCAGTTGCTTGCGTTGTTCGGTCAGCATGGCCGCGAGTTTGCACGAAAATGCTTGACACTGCACGAGTCTGCACGAATCATCGCGTTTCCATGATGAACCGGAGATCCCCGTGAACGACCGCGTGCGCATCGTCGACGTGAAGGTGCTGAGCGACGACTGGTACGTGCTCAGGAAGACGAGCTTCGACTTCCTGCGCAGCGACGGCAGCTGGCAGCGCCAGAGCCGCGAGACCTACGACCGCGGCAACGGCGCGACGATCCTGCTCTACAACCGCGCGCTTCGCACCGTGGTGCTGACGCGCCAGTTCCGCTTCCCGGCCTACGTGAACGGCACGCCGGACGGCATGCTGATCGAGGCCTGCGCCGGGCTGCTCGACCAGGACGACCCGGCCACCTGCATCCGCCGCGAGACCGAGGAGGAAACCGGCTACCGCATCGCCGAAGTGCGCCAGGTGTTCGAGGCCTACATGAGCCCCGGCTCGGTGACCGAGCGGCTGCACTTCTTCGTCGGCGCGTACGAGGCGCGCGACAAGGTGTCGAAGGGCGGCGGCGAGCAGCACGAAGGCGAGGACATCGAGGTGCTCGAACCGACGCTCGACGAGGCGCTGGCCTGGGTCGCGGCCGGAAAGATCCGCGATGGCAAGACCATCATGCTGCTGCAGTACGCGAAGCTGAACCGGCTGGTGGACTGACCGGTTCGAGGGCCCATCAGCCGGCGTCGGACGCCAGCCGCGACACCGGCACGGTGACGCTGCGGTCGATCGTGCCGTTTTTTCCCTGGTCGACGGTGATCGTGGCGAGGGAGTTCGCGATCGACAGGCCGATCGCGACACGCGGCAGCGTGATCGTCCAGGCTCCGGCGATCGGCAGGCCGGTCGGGCCGTAGCTGACGCCGCCTTGCGTGGCGACGGTGACGCTGGCGCTGCCGTTCGGCAGCGTGGGCGACAGCGTGTACGTGCCGTTGATCGCGCTGCCCTGCAGCACGTCGTCGCGCAGCGCGGCCTGGTGCGTGATGTCCACTGCGTTCAGTGAGAAGTCACTGGTGCGGCCGTTGTAGTGCGTCGTCAGCCCGAGGCTGGGGGACGTGACATGGCTCGTCAGCAGCGTCGTGCCGTTGCCGTCGCTGGTCGACGAGACGCTGCGCGTGGTGCTGCCGTTCAGCGAGGCGCTGCCGCGTGGCATGGCGACCGACAGTCCGGTCGCCTCGGTCGTGACGGTCAGCCCGCCCGCGGCGGCATCCAGCACCGTCAGCGACAGCGCGCCGTTGACCACGGTCGCGCCCGCCGCGCCGCGGCAGTCCATGAAGGCCAGCGTGTAGACCTCGCCGGTGTCCAGCTGCCCGTTCAGCACGCTGGCGGCGGTGCCGCCGGAGATGGTGAGCAGCGCGCTGCCGCCGCCGGCGCAGTCGACCGTCAGGTTGGTGACCGCCGAGGCCGACACGCGCTGCGCCGATTCATGCGCGGCCGCCACCGTGGCTTGCGTGGCCACCACCGACTGCGCGGCCAGCACGCTGGTGTCGAGTACGGTCGCCGCGTCGCTGGCGATCAGCGACGCGTTCGCGCTGTAGCTGGTGGCCGTGTCGGCGCTCAGCACCTCGTCGGCAGCATCGCTGCTGCCTCCGCCGCCGCACGCGGTGAGCGCGCCGATCGCGGCCAGGGCAGCCAGCGCGGTGGCGCACGGCTGGCTCAACGGATGGCGGGTGGTACGGTGGATCGAACGGCTCATGGCGGGCTCCTCGGGAAGTTGTTGGTGTTCATTGAACGCGGTGTGCCGCGGTGGGCGCACCTCGTTGCGCGACGAATTGCGACGGCATTGAAACATCAGCCGAGCGTGACGCGCACGCGGTGCATGTTGCCATCGCGCTCGAAGGTCAGCACGCCGCCCAGCCGTGTCGCGACCTGCCGCACGATCGCGAGCCCGAGGCCGGTGCCGGGCCGCGAGCGGCTGTCGTCGCCGCGTGCGAACGCATCGGTCAGGTGCACCACCTCGGCGGCGGGGATGCCGTCGCCGGCGTCGTCGACCGTGATCCAGGCCTGTGCGGGCGAGCCGCCGACGCTCACCCGCACCGGTGCGCGGCCGTGCTTCAGCGCGTTGTCGACGAGGTTGGCGATGAGCCGCTCGACGAGCAGGCGGTTCGCACGCTCGCGCGGCAGCACGGCCGGCGCATCGAGTGCGAGTTCGGTGGCAGGCCGCTCGAAACCTGCGACCACCTGCCGCGCGACGCCGGCGAGATCCACCGTCTCGTTGCACGGCAGCTCGCCAGCGCGCACGTGGTCGAGGAAGTTCTCGATGAGCCTGTCGGCGTCGTGCACGTTGCGCACGATGCTGGCGCGGCGCGCCCGTGTCTCGTCGGCGTCGGGCAGCAGCTCGGCAGCCATGCGGATGCGGCCGAGCGGGCTGCGCAGGTCGTGCGAGACACCGGCCAGCAGCACGGCGCGTTCGCGCTCGTGCTGCTGCAGGCGCGCGAGCAGGTCGCGGTAGGCAGTGTCGATCGCGGCGACCTCGGGCGAGGCTGTGGCGGGGGCCGCGACCGGTGCAGGCTGGCCGGGCTGGTGTGCCTGCATGCGCTCGCGCAGCTGCTCGAGCGGGCGCGTCAGGCGCCGGGTGAAGCGCCAGCTGACGCCGACGACCAACGCGCAGGTGATCAGCAGCGCGAGCAGCGTGCGCGTCGACCAGGCCGGCACCACGACCTGCCCGGCGACGCCGAGCCAGCGTGCCGGCCGGTCCGGCGGCACCACGTGCAGCCACACCATCGGCTCGCCGCGGCCCGGTCCCGTGCCGAGGCGGATCTCGTCGACCGGCACATCGCGCGCGAGCAGTGCCTGCCGCAGCGCGACGAAGCGCGGCGCGTTGCGCACGGTGCGCCGCGCTTCGGG
>NZ_JBFULV010000094.1:0-23445 GCF_054049715.1 Rhizobacter sp. P5_C2
GCGAGGCCTCGCAGCTGACGGTGCCGGAGTGGATCAACGGCATCCACGAGCTGTTCCCGAAGGAGACGATCGAGCGCCTGGAGCGCGACGCGATCGAGCGCTACGGCATCGACGAGGTGGTGACCAACCTCGAGGTGCTGGAGCGCGCGACGCCCAACCCGGCGCTGCTGCAGGCGGTGTTGCGCACCAAGCACCTGATGAACCCGCAGGTGCTCGCGATGGCGCGCAAGCTGGTCGACAAGGTGGTGCGCGAGCTGATCGAGAAGCTCGCGAAAGACGTGCAGCGCGCCTTCAGCGGCGCGCGCAAGCCGCAGCAGCTGCGCCTGCAAGGCGCTGCTGCCCAGTTCGCCGCGCGCGAGACGCTGAAGCGCAACCTGCGCCACTACGACGTGCAGCGCGGCCGGCTCGTGATCCAGCGCCCGCTGTTCCACGTCAACACGCGGCGCGTGCTGGAGCCCTGGCAGGTGTTCCTGCTGGTCGACCAGAGCGGCAGCATGCTGAACTCGGTGATCCATTCGGCGGTGACGGCCGCGTGCCTGTGGGGCCTGCCGGGCATCAAGACGCACCTGATCGCGTTCGACACCGAGGTGGTCGACCTGAGCGACAGCGTCACCGACCCGGTCGAGGTGCTGATGGGCGTGCAGCTCGGCGGCGGCACCTTCATCGGCAAGGCGGTGGGCTATGCCGCCGAGCGCATCAGCGTGCCGCGGCGCGCGGTGGTCGTGATCGTCAGCGACTTCTACGAAGGCATGCCGGAGCATGTGCTGATCGGCCACGTGCGGGCGCTGGTGGCGCAGGGCAGCACCGTGCTCGGGCTGGCCGCGCTGGACGAGCGGGCCGATCCGGTCTACGACAAGGAACTCGCCGGCCGGCTGGTCGAGGCCGGCGCGCAGGTGGGCGCGATGACGCCGGGGCAGCTGGCTGCGTGGCTGGCGGAGAAGCTGAAGTGAGCGACGCAACGAACCCGGTCCGCGACGACCTGCTGCACCTGTCGCCCGAGGCGCTGTCGCATGCGGCGAACGCCGGCATCGTGAAGCGCGCGGTGCGCGAGCTGGCCGGCGGCTACCGGCCGCGGCTGACGGTGGATGCCCAGGGACAGCTGGAGGCGGCGTTCGACGACGGCGTGAGTTGCCGCTGGCCGGCCGGCGTGGCGATCCAGGACGCGCGCTGCAGCTGCAACGCGGCCGGTGTCTGCCGGCACCGCGTGATCGCGGCGCTGGCGTACCGCGAATCGGCTTCGGCGCAGGCCGATGAGGCGCTGCCGGTCGCCGCACCGGTGGCCGATGCCGACGATGCGGCGCTGGCGCGCGTCGTGCCAGCCACGCTGCTGGCGCAGGCCGGCCTGCTGCGCGATGCCGGCATCAGCATCGAGCTGCGGCAGCGCGGCGGCGGCGACCCGTGCGACACCGCGCGGCTGCCGAGCGCCACCGTGCGCTACTGGGGCGGCGCCGCGCTCGAGACCGCGCGCTGCGACTGCGTGCGCGCGGCGGCCTGCGAGCACGTCGCGCTCGGCGTGTGGGCGTTCCGCGCGGCGCGCGAACAGGATGCGGTGGCAACGCAGTTGACGGTGCGGCTGGGCTCGGCGGGCCAGGCCCATGCGGTCGAGCGGGCGCCATTCGAGCAGCTGGTCGAGGTGATCGTGCGGCAGGGCGTCTCGCAGGGAGCCGACGCGTTGATGCAAGGCCTGTCGACGGCGCGCATCGCCGCGGCCGACGCGGCCTGGCTCGCGCTGCTGCTCGCCGACCTGGAGACCTGGAGCGAGGGCTACGCGAAGCGCCGCGCGCTGTACGACGCCGCGCAGGGCGTGGACCTGCTGGCCGAGCTGGGGTTGCGGCTGGCCGGCGGCGGCCTGCCCGGCCATGCCGCCGCGGTGCTCGGCATCGGCCAGGCCGGCGAGACCGCGCTCGACCGGGTTCGCCTGATGTGCCTGGGGGCGCGCACGCAGCGCGATGGCGAGAGCCGCCGCACGACCCTGGTGATGGCCGACATCGACACCGGCACGCGCCTGGTGCTGGCACATGCGTGGCAGGTGCCCGAGGCGCGGCGTGCCGACGAGGCGGCGATCCGCGCCGCCGAGCGGCTCGCGCCCGGCGTGCTGCTGGAGGCGCTGGCGCAAGGCCAGTTGCTGGCGCAGCAGGCCGCGCGCCGGCCCGACGGCAGCGTGCGGCTGGCGCGTGCGCGCAGTTCGCAGAACAGCGTGCTGCCGCAATCGGCCGACTGGGCGCAGCTCGGCGCGCCGCTGCGCTTCGACAGCGTGGCCGCGCTGCGCGCCGAGCAGCAGGCGCACCCGACCGCCGCGCTGCAGCCGCGGCATGCGGCGCGGCGCTTCATCGTGTTCAGCCCGGCTGCTGTGGAGCCAGCGGCCTACGACGCCAACGAGCAGGGCGTCGCGCTGCTGCTGCGCGATGCGCAGGACGCGCCGCTGCTGGTGCAGCGCTTCCACGAACGCCATGCGCCGCATGCGCTCGATGCGATCGCCGCGGCGGCGAGCGGCCGGCACGGCGCGCTGCGCCACGTGGCCGGCGTGCTGAGCTGGCAGCACGGCGTGCCGAGCCTGGAGCCGTGGGCGCTGGGCTGCGAGGGCGGGTTGCTGGTGCCGGATTTCGCGAAGGCGAATGGCGCGCTCGGCGCGCTGCCGCTGGGGGTGGCGCAGTCTGCCAGCAGCGACCCCTGCACGCTGCAACTCGAAGCGCTGCGGCAGCAGCTCGCGACGCTGCTGCACCATGGCCTGGCGCGCCTGCCGCGTGCGTGGGCTGGTGAATCGGCACCGCTCGCGCGTCGGTTGGAAGCGGCAGGGCTGCGCGAGCTGTCGCAGCGGCTGCAGGCACTGTCGACCGAGGTGGTGGCCGCGCAGGTCAACCCGGGCGATGCGGTGCTGGCACCGGCGCTGCTGCAACTGCTGGCGCTGCGGCAGCTGCATGAAGACGCGGCGATGCTGGAGCGCGGCGACTACCAGTCGCCGTAGGTCGCGACGATTCCGCGCAGCAGCGCGTTGCGCTCGGCGCCCAGGTGGTTTCCGCTCGCATCGCCCGAGGCGTCCTTGCCGACTGCGGTGTGCACCACCACCAGCTTCAGCGCCGGGTCCACGAAGATCGCCTGGCCATAGACACCGAGCAACATGAAACGCCGCTGCCGCCCCGGCACCAGCCAAGTCTGCAGGCCGTAGCCGAAGTATTTGCTGCCGTGGTACGCCATCTGCCCCGGCCGGAAGGCCTCGGGCTGGCGCGCGGGGTCGGTCATGTCGAGCAGGTGCTCGCGTGACACCACCGCAACACCGTTCACCTGCCCGTCGGCGGCCAGCATCATCCCGAGCCGCGCGTAGTCGTGCAGCGTCGCATTGAAGCCGCCCTGCGCGAGTTCCACCTGGTCCGCAGGGTTCAGCAGCCAGCTCGCGGCCGCCTGCGCGCCGATCGGCTTCCACAGGCGCTCGCCGACGTAATCGCACAGCGTGCGGCCGGTCGCGCCGCGCAGCACCAGGCCCAGCACCTCGGTCTGTGCGCCGGCGTAGTTGAAGCGCTGTCCCGGCGGATCGCTGCGCTCGGTGACCTCGCGCGCCGCCTGCACGATGCCAGCGCGCCGCGCCGTGGCGTTGAAGCGCGCGCGATCGTCGTTCGGCGTGTAGTCCTCGACGTAGCGCGCGCCCGACGCCATGCGCAGCAGGTCGACCAGGCGCGTGCCGCCATACAGCGTGCCCTTGAGCGCGGTTGCGTAGGCCTCGGCCGGGTCGTCGAGCGACTTCAGCAGGCCGTCTTCCAGCGCCGCCATCACCGCCAGCGCGGTGATCGTCTTGGCCATCGAGTTCGACAGCATCCGCATCGCCGGCGTGCGGCCGTAGTTGTAGCGCTCGGCGACGATCTCGCCGTCTTTCACGACCAGCAGGCCGGTCGCGCGCTGGTGCTGCATGTAGTCGTCGAGCGTCAACCGGTGACCCTGGTAGCGGTAGCTGAACGGCGTCTCGGCGGCCGCGGCCTTCAGCGCGACCGGCTTGTCGGCCGGCGCCAGCGCGCACGACGGGTTGAAGCTGTCCATCGCGCTGAACGAGCCGACCAGCCAGGGCTCTTGATAGGCCTGCCGCAGCGTGCGGGCCGCGGGGTAGCCGGCGGCCTGGCCAAGCGCGGCCTCGTCGGGTGCCGCGGACGCGACCAGCGGAGCGAGCAGCAGCAAAGGCAAGTGACACAGGCGCATCGGCCGATTGTCGGGCGCGATGACAGTGCCGTAACGTTTTTTTACGCTCATGTCATGTCAACGAGTGTCTTGCGCGTTCGTTCATTGTCGCAACTAACAAGACACCACACCACCAGAGCCGTCGTGCCGATCTCCGGATCTGCATGGGATGGGCGGAGCCTTGTCGGTTACCGCCCCTCCACAACACCTCTTCAAATCATCATGCAACTATCACACACCCCTTCCTTCCTGTTGATCGCCAGCCTCTGCGCCACGCTCGCCGCTTGCGGTGGCGGTGGTGACGACTGCCCGCCCGCGGTCGACCCGCCGGTCGAGACGCTGCCCGGCGTCAGCGACTGCTTCACGGCCAAGCCCGGCCTGCGCTACACGATCTCCGATCCGGACAAGACCTATATCGCGAAGTCGGTCCTCTACACGCAGGAAAAGTTCGACGGCGCCGTCCACCCGGTGCAGATCGAGTACTTCGACGTCGAAGGCACCTCGCACGCCGCCAAGCACTATTTTTCGATCGAGGCGGACGGCGTGCGCTTCTGGGGCGACTACGACTACACGCCCGAGGGCGTGCAGGCCACGAAGTCGGTCTACACCGGCTTCCTGCTGCCGAACACGCTGGCCCCCACCCAGACGGTGACGATCCACTACACCGACAACAACTACTTCACGAACGGCGGCTTCCTGGCCGAAGCCGAGCAGGAGACGTGGACCTTCGAAGGCCACGAGACACTGACGATGGCCGGCCGCAGCTTTCCGAACGCCTGCCGCTTCAAGGTCATCGACGACACCCTGCCGTCCTTCGGGACGACCGTGATGTGGGTCGCGCCCGGCTACGGGCCGATCCAGTACAAGTTCATCAATGTCGACGGCACGGTCAGGGGCGTGCGCAATCTCGCCAGCGTGACCGAACCCTGAGCGCCGCGCGGTCATTCCCGTGAAACGTAATGTGTCGGCGTGCCGGGCCGACACACAGGCCTACGAAGAAACCTCGGCGGTGGCGGTGCGCGACCAAGAATCCGCGCACCCGCCACTCCGCACCACCGCCATGAACCTCCGATCCAACGCCCTCCTCGCCGCCGTGGCCATCGCCGCGACGGTGGTTCTCGTCACGCTGGCCGCACCACCGGCCATCGGCACGCCCGCCGCCGCCCACCCGGTGGCGGCGCCCGACTTCCAGGGCATCGCCACCTGGCAGAACTCGCCGCCGCTGAAGATGGAGGCGCTGCGTGGCAAGGTGGTGCTGGTCGACTTCTGGACCTACACCTGCAGCAACTGCCTGAACCAGTTGCCGCACGTGAAGGAATGGCACGACAAGTTCAAGGACCAGGGTCTGGTCGTCATCGGCGTGCACACGCCGGAATACGCCTTCGAGAAGTCGACGCCCAACGTGCAGGACGCGATCCGCAAGCTGCAGATCACGCACGCCGTCGCGCAGGACAACGACTACGCCACCTGGCGGGCGTACGGCAACCAGTACTGGCCGGCGCTCTACCTGATCGACAAGCAGGGCCGCATCGTCTACACGCACTTCGGCGAAGGCCGCTATGGCGAGACCGAGAACAAGATCAAGGCGCTGCTGGCCGAGACGTCGGCACCGTGATCAAGCTCAGTCGCGCGACTCGACGCCCGACGCGAAGACGTAGCCTTCGCTGCGCACCGTCTTGATGTAGCGCGGCTCGCGCGCATCGTCGCGCAGCCGCTGGCGCAGCCGGCTGACCAGCAGGTCGATCGAGCGTTCGAACAGCTCGGCCTCGCGGCCCTGCGTGAGGCTCAGCAGCTGGTCGCGGCTCAGCACCCGCTGCGGGTGGTCGAGGAACACGCGCAGCAGCCGGTACTCGGCACCGCTCAACGCCACCATCACGCCCTGCTCGTCGAGCAGGTGGCGCGCGACGGTGTCGACCTCCCACTCGCCGAACGCCAGCCGGTGCGAGGCCTCGGCCACCCGCATGTTCGGCGGCAGCATGCGGGTGCGGCGCAGCACCGCGCGCATGCGCGCCAGCAGCTCGCGCGCGGCGAACGGCTTGGCGAGGTAATCGTCGGCGCCCATCTCGAGCCCGAGGATGCGGTCGGCCTCTTCGTTGCGCGCGGTCAGCATCACGATCGGCGTCGCCTTGTACTTGCCGCTGCGCAGGTCGCGGCACAGCGTCAGGCCGTCTTCGCCGGGCAGCATCAGGTCGAGCACGATCAGGTCGAACGGGCCGGACTCTTCCAGCGCCGCGCGCATGTGCCGGCCGGTCGGCACGGCCACCACGCGCAGGCCGTTCTTGACCAGGTAGGTGGTCAGCAGTTCGCGGATCTCCCGATCGTCATCGACGATCAGCACATGGTCGCTGGGCTTGGCTTGCATGGCCGTGACTGTAGTGCGGCGGCCGCCCGGACGCAGCCCCTTTGTATTGCAGTGTGTCCGGGTCGCACCGCGCCTACATGCGAATGCAAATCCGGGGGGTGGCCGACACACCGGGGATACAGCGGGCCGTTGAAATACAGGCTCGCTTCAACCAACCCCTCCTGAAGGAATCGCCATGCTGCAGAAGATCGCCAACGTTCTCTATACCGCTGCCACCCACACCACCGGCGGCCGCGACGGCGCGGGCCGCTCCAGCGACGGCGCACTCGACGTGCAGCTGAGCCCGCCCGGATCGGGCAAGCCCGGCACCAATCCCGAGCAGCTGTTCGGCGTCGGCTACTCGGCCTGCTTCTTGGGGGCGATGCAGATCGCCGCGCGCCAGCTGAGCATCAAGTTCCCGGCCGACACCGCCATCGACGCCCGCGTGTCGCTCGGCAAGACCGCCGGCGACGTGAGCTACGCACTGGCTGTCACACTGTCGATCAGCCTGCCCGGCCTCGACGCCGACGTGAAGCGCCGCCTGGTCGACGCGGCGCACCAGACCTGCCCGTACTCGCATGCGACGCGCGGCAACATCGAAGTCGACTTCGTGATCGCCTGACAGCGACTGCCCGACCCCACCGCAACGGACCGCCAGACATGATCCACGTCACCCTGCCGATGCCGCGCTCGCTGTTCGCGCGCGTCACGCTGATCATCGTGCTCGGTCTCGCGATCGCGCAGGGCCTGACCTTCGTGCTGATCCGCTACGAGCGCGGCATGGCGCTGCGCGAGCTGATGATGCTCGGCATCGAGCGCGACATCGCGAGCTCGATCGCGATCATCGACCGCCTGCCCGCCGACGAACGCGACGGCTGGCTGGCGCGGCTGGAGCGCCGCAACTACCGCTTCTCGCTCGGCGGCAGCGCCGACGGGCCGGCGCCGACGGATGCGATGCTGCGGCAGTTCTCGACCACCATCGTCGATGCGATGAAGCCGTTCGAGACGGTGCGCGTGGCCGAGGTGCCGCAGCCGTTCGGCGGGCTGCAGATCCAGGTGAAGCTGTCGGATGCGAGCATGGTGATCGTGCATGCGCGCCGCGTCGACATGCCGGTGTCGGGCTGGGTCAGCTGGGTGCTGGCGGCGCAGCTCGCGGTGCTGGCGCTGTGCGCCTGGATCGCGGTGCGGCTGCTGACGCGGCCGCTGGCGGCACTGGCCGCCGCGGCCGACCAGCTCGGTCCCGACCTGAAGGGCCAGGCGCTGCCCGAGCAGGGCCCGAGCGAGGTCGCGCACGCCGCCCGCGCGTTCAACGCGATGCAGCAGCGCATCGCCGGCTATGCGGCCGAGCGGGTGGAGATATTGGCCGCGATCTCGCACGACCTGCAGACGCCGATCACCCGCATGCGGCTGCGCACCGACCTGATGGACGACGGCCCCGACCGCGACAAGATCCGCCAGGACCTGGACGCGATGAACCTGCTGGTGCGCGAGGGCGTGACCTACGCGCGCACGCTGCACGGCGCGACCGAGCCGCCGTGCCGCATCGATGCCGACGCGCTGTTCGAGAGCCTGATCGCCGACTACGAAGACGCCGGCGAGGCGGTGCAGCTCGAAGGCCGCGTCAGCGCGCCGATCGTGTCGCGGCCGAATGCGCTGCGCCGCATCCTGATGAACCTGATCGACAACGCGCTGTCGTTCGGCAGCGAGGTGGCTCTGCGGGTGCAGACCGACGGCACGCGGCTGACGCTGTCGGTGCTCGACAACGGGCCGGGCATTCCCGACGACCAGCTGGAGGCGGTGCTGAAGCCGTTCTACCGCCTCGAGGGCTCGCGCAACCGCAGCACCGGCGGCACCGGGCTGGGCCTCGCGATCGCGCACCAGCTGGCGATCGCGATGGGTGCGCAGCTGAGCTTGCACAACCGCAGCGCCGGCGGGCTCGAGGCGCGGCTGGTGCTGCCGCTGGAGTGACCACGATGCTGACCCTCCTCATCGCCTATGTGGGCGGCGTGCTGACCATCCTGAGTCCGTGCATCCTGCCGGTGCTGCCCTTCGTGTTCGCACGCGCCGACCGGCCGTTCCGCTTGCACGGGCTGCCGATGCTGATCGGCATGGCAGCCACGTTCGCGGTGATCGCGTCGCTGGCGGCCGTCGGCGGCGGCTGGGTCGTGACGCTGAACGAGGCCGGGCGCTGGGCGGCGATCGCGCTGCTCGCGGTGTTCGGGCTCACGCTGCTGTGGCCCGGGCTGGCCGATCGGCTGAGCCGGCCGCTGGTCGCGCTCGGCGTGCGCTGGTCGGGGGCGGGGGAAGACTCGGCGCTGTCGCCGGTGCTGCTCGGCATCGGCACCGGGCTGCTGTGGGCGCCGTGCGCCGGGCCGATCCTCGGGTTGATCTTGACCGGCGCGGCACTGAACGGTGCGAGCGTCGGCAGCTCGCTGCTGCTGCTCGCCTATGCGGCCGGTGCGTGCACCTCGCTGGCGGCGGCACTGCTGTCGGGCGGGCGATTGTTCGCGCTGATGAAGCGCTCGCTGCACGCCGGTGAATGGCTGCGGCGCGTGGCCGGTGTCGCGGTGCTGGCGGGTGTCGGCGCGATCGCGACCGGGCTGGACACCGACGTGCTGAGCCGCCTGTCGCCGGTAGGAACCACCGGCTGGGAGCAGGCGCTGGTAGACAGGATTCACCGGGCAGTGCCTTGAACTTAAACAACGACCAGCTCTATGAGCTCACGTGGAAGGCAAAAGGAATGCCCACTGTAGCGGGCGAGATCATCCATGTGAGTCATGCTAAGCGCTCAAGCCTGAAGGGCAGCACCCGCCCGGCCGCCCGCGCTTATATGCCGTCAAGAACGATGCTGCACCTGTCCGCACCCGTCATCCGACTTCCATGAGACGCGAACAAAGATGCGATAAGCCATCACGTAGGCGAAAGCTACACAGAAGACAACAATGGCTGTCTCAGCCACAAGACCTCCCCGCAGGGGAACGAAGGGAAACAGAAAGAACAGAAGCATCGGCGCAATTAGAAATGCAATAGTTCCCGTCACTCGTCCCTGCGAATGACACGATTGGCATTCAATGCATCCGGATTTTTCCGATAGAACCCTGAACGGAGAAATATCATTTCCGCAACGGCAAAACCGTGGGGTGTGGCGACCGCTACAACGATATTCTGGAGAAAAGTTTCGCATCAATATGCATCCCTCTCTCGGCGTCAGCAAATCGGATGAGAGCGACAGGACTGCCGGGAATAGGGAACGTGACAATGGTGCCAGCCCCATAGCTCTTGTGATTGACGCTGTCACCCACTTTGAGAATACCAAGGCCGTCGACCGCGACTTCATGACTGGCAGAAGGCCCTTGCTGCGGCTCCCAAGAAAAACTGCCGCCATAGACAGCCCACAGCTTCGGAAGGCGCTGCGATATCTTCTCAGCGGAAGAATCCTGCCAATTCCATGCCCCTATGAAATCCGTTTGTGACAGGGGAATCTTCGCATCTCTTGCGCCATGCACCGAGAGCATCGAGAGTGATTCAACGAATGGGTCACTCAAGGAAATCTTCTTTGTCCTTGCCAAATCCAGTAACGTTTCCGGATCCAGCAACATCGCAGTGGTGACCTCCTCGCCTTGCCAAATCACCCAATTCCTGAAATAGGAAAATGAATCATCGCCGCAAGGGGCCCCAGCAATCAGGGAACACGCCTCCCATACTTCAATCTTGTTCAGGGACTCAAAGAGATCAGCGTAATATTTTGAGTACTGGAGGGCAATACCACTACCCAAGCCATCGTGGGCCGATCTCAAGAGCGACTCATGTGAGTCCACAGGCTCGGGAATCGAGGCTCTTTGCACTTCGATGAAAGCCCAAAAATCATCCATGGTATTGTTCATGAAACAAAGCCTTCATTGACAAGGAATACATCTCTTGCTCCACCATTCCGTGTACTTCTTCCACCTAACATCACCAGTATCCGGGTTCTTCTTGATATTTGCAAAAGGCCGAAGCGCCTGGATCTGCTGAGTCTCAGCATACTCACAATCCCTGCGATTATTATAAGTTGCAATTACCAAGAAATGCAAATCACACATTTCGCATTTGTATATATTCATTTTCCCATCGGGACCATTTTCATGCTCTCTTTCCCGGAAATATGGATCTCTTGAAGTTATTCCGACGTAAATTACCTCATTCTGACAATCCTCGAGATTGTATACAACACATTGACGATCACTCAACGGAAGCGGTGGGACTACGGGGGTTGGCTTTTGTTTATTCGGAGGGGTAGCGTTGGGTGTAACGATTGGATCCTTGATCGGCGTCGGGCCGTTCACCACTGGGAGAGGCCCTTTATTGACACCATTATGACAACCGGTACATAGGTTGAAGAAGAGCAATCCACTCGGATCAACAAGGCTCACCGGGTTAGCCTCGACATAAGCAAAAGTGTTGACGCCGCCCACCAGCCCAATCGGGTCGCTCGAGTCATACCGACCAATTGTCGGGTCATAGCTACGGAAGTAGTTATACCAAAGGCCGCTCTCTGCATCTGCATACTGCCCCGGGAAACGAAGGTTCTGCGTGAAGGCTCCGAGCCCACTGGGATTTGCCTCCGGCGCCGTCGTCCCGAACGGCTCGGCGAACCACCGCCAGCGGGTCACGTCGTTCATGTCGACGACAAGCCGCGGCGCATTCAGGTGGTCGGCATGGATGTAGAAGACCAGCGGCGCGCCACTTGGGTTGGCCGGATCCGGCGTGAACATCGCCACCGGGATGTCATCGAGCCAGATGTATTCGCGAATGGCGGCTCCGTTCTGGTCGTATTCCCCGAGCAGCTCGCCGTTGAGCCCGTACACGAAGATCACCGTGCTGCTCGCCCCCGCGCTCGTCACCTTGCGGATGCGCCGCTTATCGGCGTCGTAGGTGTACGTGCCGGTGACGCCCGCTCGGGTGATGCTCGCGAGCGACCCGCTTAAGCCGTACGTCGCCGTGTAGTTCGTGCTGTCGCTGGTCGTGTTCCCGGCGTTGTCATAAACGAAGCTGCGTGCCGGGTTCGTGATGCTGATGAGCCGGTTGCTCGTGGCCTCGGTCGTGTAGAGGCTCGGGCTTCCGTTCAGGCTCACGCCCGTGCGATTGCCGTTGGGGTCGTAGGTGATAGACCAGCTGCTCGCGACCGTCGTCACCTGCGTGATCCGGTCGTTCTCGTCATAGCCGAAGCTTTGGTCCAGCGCCGGCTGCGGGATGCCGTCGTTGGCACTCAGGTGCGTGAAGCTGATGATGCGATCGGCTGCGTCGTAGGTCACATCTCGGAAGACGTTGCCAAGCCGGTATCGGGTCACTCGGCCGCTCAAGTCGAAGAAGCGCTCGTGCGGCACCGTGCCGGCGGCCATGTTCCAGTTCCAGCTCGTCACCGGGCCGAACGGTTCCCACTTGATGTCGGTGAGCAGCGGCACAGGCGTGCCGTTCGCGTCCTGGGCCAGGCCGATCCCGGTCACGTGCCGGCTGGTGTAGCTCTGCGCGACCTTGCGGCCCGACGGGTAGGTGATGCTGGTCAGGCGGCCCAGCGTGTAGCCGTAGCGCGTGATGCTGACGATGGCGGTGCTGTTGGCACCTGCGGCTGGGCTCACGGACTGCACCGCTTCGAGCACCCGTCCGCGCTGGTCGTACTTGAAGCGCGACCAGCCGTTCGGATGATCGGTGCGGCTCAGCCGGTTCGCGCTGTAGCTGTAGTCCGGCCCTTTCAGGTCATAGGCCCAGCTCACCGTCTGGCTGGGCTGGCCGCTCTGGCTGTAGACCAGCTGCGTCAGCCGGTCCATCGCGTCGTACGTGTAGCTCTCCAGCACGCCGCGGCTGTCGGTGCGGGTCGTGATGTTGCCGATCTCGTTGTAGGTCTGGTTCGCCGTGCCGGTGTCCGGGCTGATCAGCTGCGTCGCGTTGCCGAAGCCGTCGCGCGGGTACTGCGTGACCAGGTTCCTCGGGTCGGTGACCTTCGTGGTTCGATCCCCGCCGTCGTACTCGAAGCTCGTCTTGCCGTTCTTCGGATCGGTGTGATCCTTCACCCGGTACAGCGGGTCGTAGCTGAGCTTGGTCTCCAGGTTCAGCGTGCCTGCGCCGCGGATGATCTTGGTGCGGTTGCCCTGGGCGTCGTACTCGTAGCGCGTGATCGGTGTCGGCGACACCGGCGGAGGCGGCAGGGTCTGGGCGGTGGCGACCTGTGCGAGCAGCGCCGCTGCCAGTGCGATGGTGTGCAGTGTTCTCATGTTCCCCTCACTCCCTGCCACTGTTCTCTTGGGCGCGGCCCAGCGCGTCCATCACGCGTGCCATGTTCCGCTTCAGGCTGCCGGTCGGGTCCTTGACCGTCTGGCCGGTCGAGTTGCCGGCGTTGTCGAGTGCGTACTCGATGCGGTTGCCGCTGTCGTCCGACACCGCCTTCTGCCGGTGCGCGTCGTCGTACTCGTAGGCGGTCCAGCTGCCGTCGTGCTGCGTCACCAGGATCAGCTGGCCGACCGGGTCATAGGCATAGGTGGTCGTCTCACCGCCCACCGTCGTACTCAGCAGGCGCTGGCGCAGGTCGTAGGTGTTGACGGTGACCACGCCGTCCGAGTCAGTGCTCTGCAGCAGTTGCCCAGCCTTGGTGTACTTGTCGTACGCGGTCACCTTGCCGGCGGCATCGGTCGTTGTGGCCAGATCGCCCTTCGTGTGATTGGCGTCCGTGTCGGCGAAGTAAGTGGAACTCGTCGTCACGCTGACGCCACCTCGTGTGCGCTTGGTTGTCAGCACCTGCCCCGCCGAGTTGTACGTATACGTCCAGGTGCGGGCCGGCACGCTCGCATCCACCCCCGTCAACCCGCCGCCGCTGCCCCCTCCTCCCTGCACCGGCGAGGCGGATGCCGGGAAGGGCGCCGCCCACACCGTGAAGGCCCCCGTGTAGCGCGCCACGCCCTTGGTGATCCGCACCTCGTCGATGTAGCCCGGCCACTGCTGGATCACATCGCCCGCCGCGCCCAGCGTGGCATTGCTGCCCACCGGCGCGTACAGCGACCCGCTGATTGCGGTCTGCCCGACCAGCGCACCGTTCACGAAGAAGCGCAGGCTCGTGCCCTGGCGCGTCACGGCCACGTGCACCCAGGCACCGCCCGGCACGAAACCGGCGGCCGGGAACGAGAAGCCCTCGTTGCCGAGCGTGGACGTGAAGAACACCAGCCGGTTGGACGAGTCCACGCCCAGGTACCACGAGCACTTGCCGGCCGCCCACAGCGTGACGATCGCGCCCGCGTCGCTCGGCGTCGCCGTCCTGAACACCCACGCCTCGACCGTGAAATCGCCGCTGCCGAACAGGTAGTCCGCCGTCACCGGCGACACGGCCACCCCGCTACCGGGGTTGAACGATGCCCCGCCGAACCTCGACTGTGTCGTCGACAGCGCCGCATTGCCGGTGCTCGTCCACGTGTGATGCGCCGGCCCGTCGTCGGTGAGCGTCGTCGTGCCGTTGCCGCCGTCCAGGTGCAGCAGGCTGCTCACGCTCGCGTAGCTGGCATCCCCCGGGTCGCTGCTCGCCGGCGGCGCGAAGACCCCGGCCGCCAGCGCCTGGCTGCCATCGGCATCGGTGGTGGCCAGGTCAGTGCGTTTGCACAGCACCGCGATCGGCTTGCCGTCGGGCAGTTGCGCGCCGTCCGCGCAGTCCGCCAAGCTGCCCGTCACCGGGTCGCGCTGGCCGTTGTAAACGTTGATCTGCAGCTCGCGCGGGCCCGAGCGCGCCGCCACCAGCGGCCAGTCCGGGTGCCACTGCGTGCTGGTCTTGCGCGCGCCTGTCGGCAACGCAGCGCCACTGCCCACCACCGCCGCGCACGATGCACCCGTGCCCAGCCCCTCGACGCTCGCACTCTCCAGGTTGCGCGCCATGTCGTAGGCGTAGCATGTGCGCCCGCCGTTGAAATCGTCCCGGCTCGCGGCGTTGCCGTTGGCATCCAGCACGCTCGTGCTGGTGCTCGCCCCGCAGCCGCTGCCCGCCGCCTGGCTGCGGCTCGTGAGCCGTGGCACCCCGCGCACGACGCTCGTGCCCAGCTGCGTGTTGCCGCCTTGCGGCAGCGTCACCGTCACGCCCTGCGGCGCCTGCCACTCGTGGTCGACCCGCAGCACACTCTGCGCCGCGTCGAAGGTCTCCGTCACGCGCCAGCGCGGCGCCACGTCGTAGCTCACCCTGTAGCGGTCCACGCCACCGGCCAGTTCGGTGCCTGTCGCCAGGCCGTCAGCGTCGTAGCTGTACGTGGACATGCGTCTGGCCTTCTCGTCCACCAGCCCGGTCAGCGCCCACGCTTGGGCCGGGGCTTCGTACAGGAACTGCCGCTGCGTACCGTCCGGCCACACCAGTGATCCCAGCTGCCCGTCGGCGGTGTAGGCCACCACGATGGCGGCACCCGCGGGATCGACGATGCGGTTGATGCGCATCGACCCGCCACCGGCGTCCTCGTACTGGAACTGCACGCTGCGCCCGCGTGAGTCCTGCACCTTCGTCAGCAGCGCCGCCGCGGCGCTGCTGTCGTAGCTGAACTCCAGGCGCTCACCCGCGGCGAAGTCGATCGCGGCCAGGCGGCCCAGGTTGTCGTAGGTTTCCTCACTGCGTGCCGCTGCGTCGACATAGCGCCAGCCCGCGATCAAGCGCTCCAGCCGGTCGTTCACATCCGCATCGGGCAGGTATTGACCTGAGTCGTTGCGTTGGAAGCTGACCCAGTCACCGCCGCCGCGCGAGGCCTGCACCGCCTGCGCCACGCCCTGAGGGTCGGACTGGATCACCAGGCTGCGGTGCCAGCTGCTGTGCCACAGCCCCGCGAACGACGGCAGCGCCGTCGCATTCCACGGACCTTCTGGCCCATCCACAGGAAGCATGCGGCGCGTGTCGTACCTCGCCGCCAGAGCCTGCCCTCCGACGAGCCACGAACCCAGCACCTCGGCCTGCGCTCGGCTACCGGTCAGCGGGTAGATGGGGTTGCCGAACTTCGGCGAACAGGCCAGTGGCTTGTCGTGCCCGATGTCGACGCGCGTTACCGAGGTTTGATTGATCCAGCCGCTGTCGCTCAGCCAATCGGGTATCACCTGGCCCGTGCTGATCTTGAACACCGTGAAGTCGATGGAGCAGCCGCTGCCATTGCCGGATGGCACGGCGAAGTTGACGTGACCTATCGCGTACCCTGGTTCGAATACGACGCTGGCCGCAAAGATGTCCTTGTACACGTCGCACGCCTGCACGGCCGTCGGCACCCATCTCGTGCAACCCGCATCGGGCGGAAACGTTCCGCCCCGGAAGCACACCGCCCACCTCGTCTCGCTTGCCGACGCGTGCCCGCACAACAGCCACGCCAGCACAACGACCCACGGCCGCCACTTCGCCATTCGCATCGATTCCTCCGTTGACCCTGCTCTGCGCCTCGTCACACCCGCTTCTGGGAGACAGCTCGACGTGGCGCCGGCGGATTACAAGAGAAACCAGCGGAAACAGCAACGACCCGGTGCTCGGCGCGTCGGCCCTGCACAACACGATTCCCTTTGGTGATGCGTCCTGCGTTGAATCGCGATATTTCGCGCACACGCCAGCGCGCGAATACCAAGTCACCTTGCAGAAACCATGCAGATCAATCGTTCGCGAAGTCGTACGGCCCGCCGCGCTCCAGCGCGCGCTGGTAGGCCGGCCGCGCATGGATGCGCTTCAGCCACGCCATCAGCTTCGGCCGCCTCGCATCCAGCCCGGCGCGCTGCGCCGAAGCCTCCACCGGAAAGCTCATCTGGATGTCGGCCGCGCTGAACTCGCTGCCGGCAAACCACTCGCTCTTGCCGAGCTCGGCCTCCATGAAGTCGAGCTGCCGCTTCAGGTTCGGCTCGACCATCAACGCCAGCACCTTGGCCGAGATGCCCTTCGCGATCGGCTTCACGAAGAACGGCATCGGCGCTTTCGGGATGCGGTCGAAGATCAGCTTCAGCAGCAGCGGTGGCATCGCCGAGCCTTCGGCGAAGTGCAGCCAGTAGGTGAAGCGCAGCGCTTCCGGCGTGCCGGGTTCCGGCTTGAGCCGACCCTGGTTGCCGGGCCCGAAACGCGCCAGCAGGTACTCGATGATCGCGCCCGATTCGGCCAGCGTGTTGCCCTCGTCGGTGATCACCGGCGACTTGCCCAGCGGGTGCACCTGCAGCAGCTCCGGCGGCGCCAGCATCGTCTTCGGGTTGCGCTGGTACTTCTTGATCTCGTACGGCACGCCCAGCTCTTCGAGCAGCCAGAGCACGCGCTGCGAGCGCGAGTTGTTCAGGTGGTGGACAACGATCATGCGGTCTCCTTGGTGCCGGATGGCGGCAGGGGTGGCTCGAACGGCAGCGCCGGTGGCGCGCATTGTCGCGGTGCGGCATCCGACAGTGCCCGCCCGTGAAGGCGGCGCCTTGTCCGACATCGATCTCAGGCACGCCCCACAGCGGGTCACCGCATCCACCGACACGGTGCACGGTGCACCGACCCTAGAGTCGCCTCACGGTTTCCCGATCGATTCCACCGACTCCACTGAAAGGCTGTCCATCATGCACAAAGCTCTCAAATTCCTCGCGGCGTTCGCTCCGATCCTGCTGGTCGCCGCTTGTGGCGGCGGCGATGACAGCATCGACGACCGGCTGGACATCGCCGACCCGAAGGTGCGCTTCATCCACGCGATCCCGGCCGGCCCGAACGTCGCGCTGTATCGCAACACCGAGGTCTCCGGCGGCATCAGCGATGTCGGCTACCTGTACGCGTCGAAGTACTACGTGGTCGACACCGCACCGGCCGACTACACCGTGAAGACGACCGTCGGCGGCGCCACCGTCGGCACGATCAACTTCAACCCGACGCGTGGCAACAAGTTCACGCTGATCGCGGTGCCGGGCGAAGCCACGACCACCAACCTGCTGCTGATCAACGATCCGTACGACAAGCAGCTCACCGCCACCAACGGCCGCGTGCGCGTCGTCAACGGCTCGTTCAATGCGCAGAACGTCGACGTGTACCTGACCGCCGCCAATGTCGACATCGCCACCGTGGCGCCGAACTTCGCGGCCGCGGCCTACAAGAACGCGGTGCCGGCCTCGAGCGCGAACTCGACCGACTTCACCGCCGGCAACTACGTGATGCGCGTGACGACCGCCGGCACCAAGTCGGTGATCTTCACCGCGCCGATGGAGGTGCAGACCAACGCCGACCTGCTGCTGATGACGGTGCCGCAAAGCATCGCCGTCAACGACGTGAAGGTGCTGAAGGTGATCGCCGACAACGGCCAGCCGAGCACCGAGATCATCAACCAGCCTTGAGGCTGCTGCGATGATGCGACGCCGCCAGCAGCAGCTGGCGGCGTTGCGCATGGGCCTCCAGGAAACCGAGCACCCGGTCCCAGGGCACCGGCTTGCGGTACAGGAGCACGTTGGGCGGCAGGCCGCCGCGGCGCGCGATCTCGTCGTCGTGCAGCCCGGTGACGACCACCTGCGCCATCAAGGCCAGCTCCGCATCGTTCTGCACCGCGGCCACCAGCCGGAAGCCGTCGACCGGCTCCATCTGCAGGTCGGTGATCAACACGTCGGGGCGAAAGCGCTCGAGCTTCAACAAGGCCTCGATGCCGTCGGTCGCGAACTCGCACGAGATCGGCAGCCTGCTGCGGCGCAACACCTTCTGGTAGCTCAGCGTGGTGGTCGGGCTGTCCTCGACGATCAGCACCGTCATGCTCGACGACGGGGCCGGCGTGGCGGCCGACGCCGCCCCCGGCACCAGCTGCAGCTGGCCGCTCAGCAGCGCCTGCACCGAACTGCGGACGATGCGCCGGTGCCCGCCGGGCGTGCGCATCGCGAGCAGCACGCCGCTGTCGACCATCTTCTGGACCGAGGTGCGGGAAACCCCCAGCAGGCCGGTCACCTCGCCCACGGTCAGTAATTCCTCGTGTTCCACGGTGTCGGTCAACTTGCTGTCGGGAGAAGCGCCGATGTTACGGCCTCCGCCCGGAGCGCCCGGGCAGCGCTCAGGAGAAGCGCTGCCGCAGCCACTCGCGCGCCCCGTCGGCCGCCGCCTCCAGCAACTGCGTCACCTCGTGCTGCACCAGGACCGTGTCCAGCACCTCGCCGCCATGGCAGCTGCGCTCGATCTCGCGCACCCGGCGGCCGGCGTCGAAGCACCAGATCGATTCCAGCGAGTTCGCCAGCTCGTGCAGCACCGCGGCATAGGCGGCGCGGCCGCGTGCCGGGGCGTCTTCCAGCGCCGTGCGGCCGGTGTCCAGGTCTTCCAGGAACGCGAGCAGCACTTCGGCGATGCTGTCGGCATCGCCATCGAAATCGGCCAGCGCGCGCCGGGTGTCGAAGGTGACCTTCGGAAAGTTCATGGGTGAGCGGCTTCCAGGGTGGGTGTCAGGCTGATGCGGGGCAGGAATTCCGGCAGCTCCGGCAGCGGCTCGTTGGCGGCGATCAGCGGCACGAGTTTGCGGATCAGGCCATTGCGGTCGACCGGCTTCGTGATGTAGTCGTTCATGCCGGCCGCCTGGCATTGCTCGCGCTCGCCGCCCATCGCGAGCGCGGTCACGCCGATGATGGGCACGCTCGCGCCGCTGGTGTGGCCCGCGCCCGACACGCCGCCCATCGCGCGGATCGCGCGCGCCGCGTCGTAGCCGTTCATCACCGGCATCGAGACATCCATCAGGATCGCGTCGAAGTGCGCGCCGGCCGCCTTCTCGACCGCCTGCTCGCCGTTGTTCGCGATCTCGACGTGCGCGCCCTCCTGCTGCAGCCATTTGCGCAGCAGCATCTGGTTGATGCGGTTGTCGTCGACGACCAGCACGTGCCGGTCGACCAGCCCGTGCGCCAGTGTGTCGATGCCGATGTCGGGCTGCGTGTGCACGAAGCCGACGCTCGATGCGGCGCGCGGCAGGAAGACGATCACCTCGAAGCACGAGCCGCGGCCCTCGGTGCTCTCGACCTGGATGTCGCCGCCCATCATCCGCGCGAGCTGGCGGCACAGCGCGAGGCCGAGCCCGGTGCCGCCGTAGCGCCGCGTGACCGACTCGTCGGCCTGCGTGAAGGCGGCGAAGAGCCGCTTCTGCAGCGCCTTCGGGATGCCCACGCCGGTGTCGGTGATGGCGATGCGGATGCGGCTGCCGTCGGGCACGCGCGCGTCCCTCGCCTCGGCCACCTCGACCCGCACGCCGCCGGAGGTGGTGAACTTGATCGCGTTGTCGAGCAGGTTGTTCAGGATCTGCGTGATGCGGAACGGATCGCCCAGCAGCACTGGATGGCCGACGTGGAAGCGCGCCTCGAAGCGCAGCCCGCGCGATTCGGCCAGCGCCTTGAACGGCACGCAGGCATCGTGCAGCTGCTCCTCCAGGTCGAACGGCAGGCTCTCCAGTTCGAGCCGCCCGGCCTCGATCTTCGACAGGTCGAGGATGTCGTTGAGCAGGTTGCGCAGCAGCCGCGCGCTCGATCGCATCACGTCGATGTACTCGCGCTGGTCGGGCGTCGGCGACGAGCGCGTCAGCAGGTCCAGCATGCCGGCGATGCCGTTGAGCGGCGTGCGGATCTCGTGGCTCATGTTGGCCAGGAAGCGCGATTTCACCTGCGCCGACTGCTGCGCCTCGGCGAGCGCCGCCTCCAGCGCGCGCGCGTCGCGCAGCTCCTGCGTCATGTCGCGCAGGAACAGGCACATCTTCGGGCCGTGCGGCAGCTTCATCAGCTCGCCGTACAGCCGCACGGTGGCGGCGCTGCCGTCGGCGCACAGGATGCTGCGGTCGAGCATCAGCCGCGTGCGCTGGCCGGCGCCGTGCGCCGCGAAGTCGAGCATCGTGCGCATGAACTCGTAGCGCTCGCCCGCCGGGATGATGCGGTCGAGCCGGCCACCGACGAGCTGCTCGCCGCGCCAGCCGAACTGGCGCTGCATCGCCTCGTTGCAGATGCGCACGGTGCCGGTCACGTCGTACACCAGCACCGCCTCGGGCATCGCGTCGATCACGCGGCCGAGCGTGCGCAGTGCCTGCTCCTTGGCACGCAGCTGGTGGGTGCGCTGCGCGACCACCTCGGACAGCGCATGCGCGAGCGCCCGCAGCTCGCGCGAACCGACCGCCCGCGGGGGCGGTGCCTGCACCGGCGCCTCGAGGTGGGTCGCGCGCTCGCGCGCCCAGCTGACCAGGCGCTCCAGCCCGCGCGCATGGCGGCGCATCAGCAGCCCGAACACCATGCCGCCGGACAACGAGATCGCGACGAACAGCACGACCAGCACGCCCACTACGTAGCGCACCGTGGTGTCGGCCGGACGCAGGCTGACGGTGGCGACCAGCACGCCGTCGCCGCGCGGCAGCGGCACCCAGCTGCGCATGCGCGTGCCGTCGATCATCTGCCAGCCGGGCTGCAGCATCGCGCCGGACGCCACGTCGAGCGGCAGGGCCGGCGGATCGCCGTCGCCGCGCACGACGCGGGCCTCGCCCTGCGCCGACAGCACGACGGCGTTGACGTAGGTCGGCGCCTCGAGGTGGTTCTGCAGGCTTTGCCGCTGCGCCGCCGCCTCGAACTCGGTGCGCGGCAGGCCGCCGAGGTCGAGCGCCAGCCCGCGCAGGCGGCTCAGGCTGATCCCGCCGGCCACCTGGTGCATCGCCGCTTCGACATAGCCGAACGACGCGACGCCCAGCACGATGAGCACGACCGCGAGCGTGGCGGCGTGGATCACCAGCACCTGCGTCGCGAAGCCGCGCCGGCGAAACCAGTCGACGAACCGCGCCGCGGGTGTGCGGCGCGGTTGCACCAGGGTATCCATGATGGGTCAGATTAGAGTCATCGGCGTCGTCTTTGCAAAGGGCTCGGCCATCTCGAAGTACTGCTTGATCGTGAGAAGTTGGTCGGAAGCGTCGGTCATTGCGCTGACGACGGCCGGGTCGAAGTGCGTGCCGGCCTGCGCACTGATCTCGCGGATCGCGAGGTGCAGCGGCCAGGCCGCCTTGTAGGGCCGCTCGGTGCTCAGCGCGTCCAGCACGTCGGCCACCGCGACCAGCCGGCCCGACAGCGGGATCTCGTGGCCGCGCAGGCCCTGCGGGTAGCCGCTGCCGTCGAAGCGCTCGTGGTGCGACAGCGAGATCTCGGCGCCGAGCCGGATCACCGCGGACGACGAGTCGCGCAGCAGCTCGAAGCCGAGTGCCGGATGCCTGCGCATCAGCGTGCGTTCGTCGTCGTCCAGGCTGCCGCTCTTGTGCAGCACCGCGTCGGGCACGCCGACCTTGCCGATGTCGTGCAGCGGCGCGGCCGCCACCAGCATCTGCGCCTGGGTCAGGCTGAGCCCGTAGCGGCGGCCGATGACGGCCGCGTAATAGGCCATGCGCTCGGTGTGCTGCCCGGTGTTGCGGTCGCGCAGCGACGCGATGCGCGACAGGTGGCGCAGCGTCGACTCGTCCTCGTCGGTGATCTCCGCCTTCTGCTCGTACTGCGCGAGCAGGCCCCAGCCGCCGTGCGATGCCGGCCCCTCGCGGCCGGCATCGGCCAGCAGCACGCGGTCGAGCACCGGCGCGGCCAGCGACGGCGCCGCCATCTCGAACCGCGCCTGCGCGGCGCTCAGCAGGCCCTTCACGCGGCGCAGCAGCTCTTCGCCGGTCAGGTCCTTGGACAGCACGTCGCTCGCCCCGGCCTCCATCGCACGCGGCCGCAGGGTCTCCAGCGACTGGCCGGTGAACATCACGATCGGCAGCGTGCGCGCCGGCGGGTAGTGGCGCAGCGCCTCGATGAAGCGGATGCCGTCGATCTGCGGCATGCCGTAGTCGACCAGCACCAGGTCCGGCAGGCGGTAGTGGCAGGCCTGCAGCGCCGGCCAGGCACTGCGGAACACCGTGACGTTGCGGAAGCCCCGGGTGTTCAGCAGTTTCTGCATGCGCACACCGACGACCGGGTTGTCGTCGATCACGCAGATGCGTGGCACGAAGGGCGCGAAAGGAAGGGTGCGTGGCGTGTTCATTCGGCAAGTCTGGCAGAAAGAAAAGCGAAAATCGATTGCGATTTATGTGGTTTATTTACCAAGCAGGTGCAAAAGCACCCCTCATTCAGGGGGGTCGTCCTCACGATTGAGGACGGAATTTTCACAGGCAACTCTTCGGGAATTCGAGGACTTGCGCGGCGCATTCAACTTAATCACAATAATCACCGCAAACGCAACTTTCACACCGGAGATGCCTTCATGAAGAACGTCCTGCTCACCGCCCTGCTCGGGCTCGGCCTGGCTGCCCACGGCAGCGCCTTCGCGACCGATTCCCCGCCGCAGAACTTCACCGTCACGGTCAACCTGACGCCGGCCTGCGCGCTCGGCACCGTCGGCGGCATCGCGTTCAACTACACCGGCGCGCAGGCCACGCCGGCCACCGGCAGCGGCGGCGGCTTCACGCTGCTGTGCACCACCAACCTGCCGTACAGCTTCACGCTGGACGCCGACAGCGGCAGCTCCGGAACGGCCACGGCGCGCACCTACACGGACAACGCCACGCAGCTCGCCTACACGCTGACCACGCCGGTCGCCGGCACCGGCACCGGCGCCAGCCAGGGCCTCTCGCTGACCGCGACGATGGCGGCCAACCAGGCCGGCTCGTGCCCGTCGGCGACCGCCTGCGACAACACCGCGAGCACCAACCGCACCCGCACGCTGACGGTCACGTACTGAGCGCGGCCGGCCCATGCATGCCCATCCGCGGGTCGGATCGCTGCGCCGCCGGCACGGCCGGGTGCCGCAGTGGCACGTGCTCGGCGGCGTGTGCGCTGCGCTGGCCGGCGGCACCGGGCTGCCGGCGCGTGCCGGCAGCGCCGAGACCGGCGTCGCGGTCCACATCGCGCTGACGCTGCCGGCCGGCTGCCGCAGCAGCATCGAGCGCTCGGCCGGCGGCGCACGCGTCACGCTCACCTGCGGCGCCAACCTGTTCGTCAACGTGCGGCCGGTCATCGTG